>CAZMDZ010000343.1:0-4161 GCA_964565175.1 uncultured Planctomycetales bacterium | reverse complement strand
CGCGGTACTTCGTTCCCGCAACAATCCCGCCCATATCCAGCGTAACCACGCGCCGGTCGCAGAGCACCTGGGGCACGCGCCGGTCCACGATGCGTTGGGCCAGCCCCTCCACGTTGGCTGTCTTGCCTACTCCGGGTTCGCCAATCTGTACCGGGTTGGCGATGTCCATGACAATGCCGAGTGGCGGTACCGAGTAAGAACCCAGTCCGCTGATGCTGTATGCCATCCAAGTCGTTGTCGATGGGTCGCCGTCGTAAACGTCGAGGGTGGTGGTTCCACCCGCCACCAAGTTACTGGCGGTTACGCGGTAGCTTCCAGCGCCCAGGTGCGAGCCATCGTTGCCGTAAAGCTTCAGCTTGTAATCGATCAAAGTACCGGTGGTGCCACCGTTTTCGTCCGAGACGTGGAAAGTCCAATCACCATCAGACAACTCATCCCACGACCGACAGGAGGTGAAGATGTAGTTGCTCAAGTTATTCTTCGAATCGAAGCGTTGGCTGGTGAACAGCGAACGGGTGCCGTCCGGAGATTCGATCCAGATTTTCAAGTCGCCGATGTAGTTGTGCGAAACGTTGAGAATTAGCTCAGCGTGCTCGACGTAGAAACTATCCGGGACATTGATGGTGTATTCCAACCCAACGGTGTCGTCATCCGGAATGTTTGCGTTCACCGTCAGCTTGCCGGTGTTGTAGATTTGCTCCTGCGAAACGTTGGTCCAAGTCGTGGCTACGGCAGTTGCCGCACCTGCATCCACACAGCCAAAGCCGTAGCTGTAGTTAATGTCGTGACCGGCACCATTTGCTTTCCAGTTGCTATGGCTAGGATCAACCAAACGCGAACTATGAACCAAAACGTGCTGCACGTCTCGCCAAGTGAGGTTCGGGTTAGCGTCCAACATCAGCGCAATCACACCTGCGCCCAATGGCGACGCCGACGAGGTTCCACCGAAACTGCTGGTGTAACCGTTGTTGGAGTCGGTGGTGGTAATTCCGCGGTTATTGCCGTTGGAATGAGCTACAACTAGCATCGACGAACCGCTTTCGTTGTACCAAGAGCGTTCATCCAAATCGCCGACCGCACCAACCGCAACGGTGTAACGACTCGATGCATACGGATCGTAATCGCAACGATCGGAGTTACCGCCGTTGCCTGCTGCCCAGGTAAAGATTTCGCCCAAGCCGCCGCGACCAGTGGTGCAGCTATCCTTCAACGCATTCTTTTCAACATTGGAAATGGTCCAGATGGAGCCGTCGTCTGCCGGGCCCCATGAGTTGTTCTTAATGTCGTTAATGTCGTTGCGATGGAGAAAGTTGTCGGCCGTGTAGGACGAGCTACCGTAGTACAGGTTCGACCACTCGGCATCGTAGGCAGCACCGACGCCGCCCATGCTGTTGCCTTCGACCGCCGCAATCACTCCGGCCACGGCTGTGCCGTGACTCGATACTCCGCCAGACTTGGAGCCGGTCGCGTTGTAGTTGTTGCTCAAATCTTGGTGGCCCGTTTGCGAACCACCATCGATCACGCCGACGACCACCCCTACCCCGGTGTAGCCTGCGTTCCAAGCGACTTCAACATTGGCGTCGGCATCGGGGCGCGAGGTGTTGCGCAGGTGCCATTGGTTGCTAAACAGAGGGTCGCTCGGCAAGCGGTGATTCACCGGTTGCTGCACGTCCAAACCGACCATGCCAAGACCAAAAACCGGCTCCAACGCCGCGGTCATTTCAACGGCAATCGAAACATTCGGTGCAACCACCGACCAGAATCCAGTCACCGGTAGCTGCTCAATGTGGCAGCGCTCATCGATGGAACGAACCATGTCGTAGAGCAAGCCTTCGTCGTCGGTCTGCACAACCACCTTGCTGGTCAGGGTGTAGCCGGGGCTAGGCACCGGGATCCAGCCGTTTTTGTCGGCGCGGTCGTCATTGAGCCGCGAAGCAGCGCTGGTTGCTGCATCGAGATCCTCGACCATAAAAGTTCCGAATCCGTAAGTGGTTTCGATTGAAAGAGTTGCGGGCTCTTCCGAGAGTTGAGCGTGGGCCGCTCCAGCGAACAGGATGAGAGCGGCTAGCGGAGAAAATCGACGCATGACGTGAAGGATGGGTTTTTGGGCCGGGACGGCCGTTTGGGTTGGCTGGTAGGAGGACGGCAACTGCGTAGAAGTTCCTTTTTCCGCAGGAATTACGCCGAGGCCAAAAACGAGAAATCGGGTTACCGCAGACCGAGTCCACGGAACGTCACTGCCTTATCGGTTGATTTCAGCCTAAGAAAATAGGCTTTCCGCTTGGTTTCGCCGGAAATTCGCCCTCAACCAACACAAGCTCTCCTCGCAACCAAACCCGTTGTGGAAAACCTCGCAATGGTCGACCGTGAAAAGGACTCCACTTGCACTTGGAAGGAAGTTGCTGCTCATCCACCACTCGTTGCTGTTGGGGATCAACCACCAGCAGGTCGGCGTCGGCTCCAACCGCGAGGCGCCCCTTCTGGCTCAGGCCGAATTCATCGGCTGGCAGAGTGGTGACCGCTCGCAACGCAGCCTCGAGCGGCATGCCGCTGTCGTCGGCGATAGCCAAGATCAACGGCAAAACCAAGTCGATCGACGGAAAACCCGACGGCGCCTTGGCGTACGGACGGTCCTTGTCGGCCAATGGGTGCGGCGCATGATCGGTGCCGACGCCCTGCAACCGCCCCGCTGCAACCAGTTCGCGCAGCCCTTGCCGATGCTCATCGGACTTGATCGATGGGTTGACCTTCAAGCGGTTTTGGGTGGCGGCATAAGCCTCTTCGGCGGTCACCAGTAGGTATTGGGTACCGGTGGTCCCGGTCACCGCTTTGCCCTGCTCGTTGGCTTCCGCCACCATGCGGCCGCCGTCAGCAGTGGAAATGTGGAAAACGTGCAATTCCGCGCCCACTTCGTCGGCCACTCGAATCGCGTCTTGAATCGATTGGATTTCGCCGATTGCTGGCCGCATCAAATCATGCCGATCCGCAGTTTCCGGCGTTGCTTTTGCCTGGGCTTCGGCCATGATGCCGTCGTCTTCGCAATGGGCGACGATCTTCATCCCGACCTTGGCTGCGGCGGTAAACAAACGCCGCATCGTTTCTTCGTCGGCAACGCCGGCTGATCCGGTGCTGCAACCCAAGAAACACTTCACCGCTGGCGTCAGTCCGACCATGTCGCCGATTTGATCGACCGACTTCATCGTCAAATTGCCATACGGCACGTAATCCACCCTGGAGACGCCGCGCAGGTCCTCCATCTTTTTGCGCAACAACTCCGCGCTTTCCATCAGCGGCGGATTGTTTTGAATCTCCATCACCGTGGTCACGCCGCCATGCAAAGCGCCACTCGAACCGGTCAAATAGCCCTCTTTGTGAACCAATCCAGGCTCGCGAAAATGGACGTGGCAATCCACTAATCCTGGCAGCAGCCAACGCCCCTTCAGCTCAACCACTTGCTCACTAGCAGCGGGCTCTAGGCCAGTGCCAATCTCCGCAATGACGCCCTGGGCATCGGTGCGCAAATCAGTGGCGTCGACAAAATGGTGGCCGTCGAACAGAACGCCACCGCGAAACAGAGTTGGGGATGCAGCCATGTTGAAACTTCCCTGTGATTCTTAGCGACCGAGTTGTGCTTGGGCCCACTCCTTCCATGCTTTATCCAGCATGCGAAAGAGATCCTTTCCTTTGTTCTCAAACAATGGATCACCGATTTTGCGCAATTTCTCTTGGAAGGGTCCTCCTTCCATGGCCAACTTACCCATGGAGCGTAGGAATACATGTGCCTCACGACCGTAAGTTTTGGTCAAGAAGTCGTACATCGCCCACGACTTGGCGACGTCGCCGCGCTTCATGTCAAACAACTGAGTTTGCATCAAGATGTCAAAGGGCACACCTTCGGCCAAAGCGCCTTCCAAGTACAAACGTTTCTCGCCGATTGCCAAAACCGGCTCGGCGACAGTTTCCTTGTCTTTCTTTTTATCGTCTTTGCGACGCGATACGGTGTGCCCCTCTTCTTTACCCCATTCGAAGGCTTTTTCAGTCACCGAATTGCGCCCTAAAAACTCCAACGACACCCAATAGCCCACCGCTTGCTCAAGCCAGTCAATCGGCACCTGTGTGTAGCTGGTACGGTAATGCTGCACCGCCAAGTGGACGCCTAAG
>CAZMDZ010000342.1:0-4167 GCA_964565175.1 uncultured Planctomycetales bacterium | reverse complement strand
GCAAGGTGCCGGTGGTCGTCGACTCGCGCGAATTGCTCATTGACCCAGAGGGAGTCTTGCGACAGTTGTGCGAGCGCGTCGGCATTGAATACAGCGACGCCATGTTGAGCTGGAAAGCGGGCAATCGAGAAACTGACGGCGTTTGGGGGCCGCATTGGTACGGCGACACCCATAACTCTTCTGGTTTCACTCCCTATCAACCGCGCAAAGCGGATGTTCCTGGGGATTACGAAAGCATCGCCCGTCAGTGCGAAGCTCTTTACAACGAGCTGGCCGCCTTCCGCTTGCTGGCCAATCCCGACGCTTCTCCATCCACCCATCAGGCCTAAGCCCAAACGATTGATGAAACAAAGTTTTAATCCGAAGAACGCCGACATTCTGATCAACATCAACGGCGAATTGATGCCGCGCGCCGACGCCAAGATTTCGGTGTTTGATTCGTTGGTTCAAGGTGGCGATGGTTGTTGGGAAGGTTTGCGTGTTTACAACGGCAAGATTTTCAAGTTGCAGCAGCACTTGGATCGGCTGCGTCATTCGGCCAAGGCGTTGATGATTGAGGGCGCACCGTCGGATGATGAAATTCGTTTGCAGATCAAGCGCACCTTGGATGCCAATAGCATGCAGGACAGCGCACATATTCGATTGACCTTGTCGCGAGGGGAAAAGATTACATCGGGCATGGATCCGCGGTTGAATCAAGCGGGGCCGACTCTGATTGTGTTGGCTGAGCACAAATCGCCGGTTTATGAGAAGACCGGGTTGCGCTTGATTACGTCGTCGGTGAGACGCTTTCCGCCGGATTGCATGGATCCAAAAATTCATCACAATAACCTGATTCAATCGATCATGGCCAAGATTGAGGCCAATGCCGCGGGGGTTGATGATGCGATGATGTTGGATACCCGCGGCTTTGTGGCGGAAACGAACGCCACTCACTTATTCATGGTTGAAGATGGAGTGATTAAAACTCCTCACACTCATGCCTGTCCGGAAGGCGTCACCCGTTCGACGGTTTTGGCTTTGTGCCGCGAGCATCAACTCCCCTATCAAGTCATCAACTTGTCGCAAGCTGAGTTTTACCGCGCCAGCGAAGTGTTCTGCAGCGGCACCATGGGCGAATTGGCGTTTATTTCACAAATCGATGGCCGCACCATCGGCAATGGGGAAATTGGTCCAGTCACCGCCAAATTAAGCGAGATGTACGGAGAGCTAACTGCCAAACACAGTGAAGCCCTCGTCGTCGGATAGAAACAGTGACGACGAAAATGCCCCGGTTCGTTCCGTGCTGACGGTCCAGAAGGAAAAAGATGCAATAAGGAGAAAGGTCGCCGCCAAGGCTACGGTAAGGAGAAGTATTGACATCGAGAGGGAACAGGTTCCGCATGGCAGCGGCTTTCGAATTCCTTCTTATCCCTTCCGAACCAACCTTACTTTCAATTCTCGTTGTTGTTTTTACCGCCGACGCAAATTCCGCAACTCCTTGCGTGAATCTTTATCCTTCATCGCTTGACGCTTGTCATGCCGCTTGCGTCCGCGCGCCATCGCGATCTCCAACTTGGCATGCCTTCCCTTGAAATACAGCCTCAAGGGAATCATCGTCAGCCCCTTCTCCTTCATCTTTTGAAACCACTTCTGCACCTCGCGTCGGTGCGCCAACAAGCGCCGCGGGCGCGCCGGATCATGGTTGTGTTGATTGCCCTCGGTGTACTCATCAATGTGGCATTTTTCCAACCACATCTGCCCCGCCGAAATCTTGACGAAAGCCTCCGAAAGACTGACCTGGCCGTTCCTTAGCGTCTTCACTTCGGTCCCCACCAACTGGATCCCGACTTCCAGCGTATCCAGCAGCTCGTAATCGCGTTTGGCCTTGCGGTTGTACGCGATTTCTCGGATTGGGCGTTCAGATTCAGACATGTTTGGGCTTGCTTACCCCAGCGGGGACGGTATCTTATTCGACCCGGATGGGCCAAAGTAGCCGAGATGGCGGAATTGGCAGACGCGCAGGCTTCAGGTGCCTGTGTCCGTAAAGGACGTGGGGGTTCGACTCCCCCTCTCGGCACCATCCATCGGTCTAGGGCAGTAGCTCCAATTGGTAGAGCGGCTGATTCCAAATCAGCATGTTGGGGGTTCGAGTCCTCCCTGCCCTGCCACCGACCCGCGGACGACGGCACCCCGCATCCCGCCCGCCCCACCGAACTTCGGCAATGGCGTATCCAGGAATCCCAGAAGAAGCGTTGGCCGCTCTAGAGCAGCCCAACCCGATTGACGTCGGCGTCTTGCGTGAAGCGCTCAAGCCCATCGCTGACCCGCCCGACGGCACCCTTGGCGCAGTGCTTGAATACGGCCGTTTGCTGCTGGCCGCCAATACCGTCACCAATCTGACCGGTGCCAAAGACTGGGAATCGCTGATCGGCGGCCACCTGATCGACTGTGTGATGGCCGCCCAATTTGTCCCCGACGACGCCCGCGCCGTCGCTGATTGGGGTTCTGGCGGTGGATTGCCCGGTTTGGTCTGGGCTTGCTGCTTCCCTGAAAAACGCTTGCTGCTGTGCGAGCGCCGCGGCAAACGCGCTGAATTCCTCGACGACGCCGCTTTCCGCCTGGAGTTGTTCAACGTCGATGTACTCAGCGGCCAGGCCGAAGAGTGCCTGCGTGAAGAAGGCCCCGTCGATTGCATCGTCGCCCGCGCCGTGGAAGCCCCTGCCAAGCTGCTCACCCGCCTGCGCCGCAATCGGGTCAAGTTTGGGGCGCTGTTGCTGATGACCGGTCCGCGCTGGCTGCAAGACTGGGAAGAACTGTCCGACAACGTGCGCAGCAGCTGGGCTTTGAGCGCGCAGCAGTCTTATGAGCTGCCCGACGAGCGCGGCAAACGCTATCTTGTAGCTCTGAAACCTGCATGAGCCCGACCACCTCGAGGTCGCAGCCTGCATGAGCCCTGCCAAGCGCCATACTCTGCCCTTTTCCACGCGTCAGTTAGACCGACGCGCAGTGGACATTGTGCGACGCCTGAATCAGGCTGGATTTGAAGCTTATTTGGTTGGCGGTTGCGTGCGTGACCATCTGCTGGGGATGAACCCCAAGGATTACGACATCGCCACTTCGGCGCGTCCGGGTCAAGTCCGGCGTTTGTTTCGACGCTCGCGCATCATTGGCCGCCGTTTCAAGATCGTGCACGTTTATGCCGGTCGCGAAATCTACGAAGTTTCGACTTTCCGTCGCACGCCGCAACAAGGGGAAGATTTGAGTTCCCCTATTCGAGATGACAATGCATTTGGCACCGCCGAACAAGATGCATTGCGCCGCGACTTCAGTGTGAACGGGTTGTTTCTTGATCCAGGTAAAAGGGAGATCGTCGACTACATCGGCGGCATGGCCGATATTGAAAAGCGCCAGCTGATCAGCATCGGTCCACCGGATTTGCGCTTCCGCGAAGATCCAGTGCGCATTCTGCGTTTGATCAAATTCATGCGCCGCTTGCAGCTTTCGGCTGGCAATGCTGAAGTCCGTGCATCACGGGAACATGCGCCCTTGCTGGCTAAGTCAGCGGAACCACGCGTCGTCGAAGAAGTCTTCCGCCTGATGCAAACCGGTGACATGGAAGGCGTGTGGGAAGACTTGCGGATGTTGGATTTGGTCAAAACCTTGCTGCCAGACATTGCCCACTGGCTGGCGTCCGATCCGGCTTCGTCCGCTAGGGAGCAGCGCATGTCCGCCCTCTTCCGTGGCCTCGATGATTGGATCTGGGATGGCGGAGACCCTGGTTATGGCTTTCGCATGGCGGTGCTTTATGGCGCCTGGGCCGAGTCCGAATGGGATGCCGAAACCCAGTCGATGAACATTAAGGATTCTCGCCACGTGCCAGTGATCCTGCTGCAACAATTGCAACAGCGGGCGCGCTTCCCGCGGACAGCCGTCAACCGCGGGATTCACATTCTGCAAGCTCAACTCGACCTCGATCCTCCTCCCAGGCCCGCCAAAAAACGCCGACGTCGTCGCGGCTGGCAGGACCGTTTGCTTGGACTAGACGAGTTCCCTGAAGCCTTGGAGTTCTTACGCTGTCGTTTGAAATCAGCAGGCCGCGAATTGGCTCCGTACGACCAGTGGCACGAGCAATCCGAGTCTTATCACGCCAAGTGACCCGGCTTCGATATTGAGAGCGGCGACTCG
>CAZMDZ010000341.1:0-4209 GCA_964565175.1 uncultured Planctomycetales bacterium | reverse complement strand
CCACCGAGGCGTTTGGCCAAAAAGCGCGCGAATTCATTGCCGCCAATCAAGAACAACCGTTCTTCGCAGTCGTTTCTTTCAACGCGGTGCATAACTTTGCTTGGCAGCTACCCAAAAAGGAATTGGAAGCGCGCGGCTTAGAGGAATTCCCCGATTGGGACGGTGTGCAGGATTACTTCGAGTGGTACAAAGACGTGCATCGCCGTGCCTGGCCAGAAGGGCGCGCTTACTATTTGGCGCAGCTTGAGTGCATGGATCGCGAAGTTGGCCGCATGATGGCGCAACTAGAAGAACTCGGCATCGACGACAACACCATCGTCATCTACACCGTCGACAACGGCGGTTGCGTACCGGACTGGGCGGACAATACTCCGCTTGCCGGATCCAAGTACCACCTAATGGAAGGCGGCACTCGCACGCCCACCATCTGGCGCGCGCCTGGAAACATTCCGGCAGGAAACATCAGCTTCGGCGTACATTCTTCCTTAGACTTCGCGCCGACGCTGTGCAAAATGGCAGGCATTCCGCATAAACCGAATGCGTTTGATGGAAGCAATCAGCTAGCGGTGCTGCAAGGTCGTCAAGTTGCTGGCGAGCGGGTGTTGCACTGGGACACGGGCTGGCAATGGTCGGTGCGCGCCGGTGACTGGAAATTGATGGTCACCGAAAACGAAAAACGCGCCCAGGGTTCGTCCAACTTCGAGCAAGTCGACGTGCGCATGGGCCTCAACTTATTCAACCTTGCCGACGACCCCAGCGAAACCACCAACTTGGCAGATCAGATGCCAGAGAAGGTGGCAGAACTCACCGAGTTGCATCGCAATTGGCGCACAAGCATCGGCAAGCCGGTGGCTGCGCAGTAGGTTTCCCAACCACTACGCAACAACCGCCGGTCAAACCGACGCCCGCCGCACCGGGTGACCGTATCGGACTTCGACGCCGCCGCGACTGTCGCCGTAAACCACTGCAATCTGCCCTTGCTTGTCTTGCGTAATCCCCTAGTAGTGGATCGAAATGGCAAGACCCGAATAGCCATCGCCATTAAAGTCGGCCTTGGTTTGACCAAAACCAGTGCCCGCGGTCAAGCCGAGGGCGCATAAAAAGATTGTCCATTGAGGGGAGTGCATCCCCCAATTTATCACTTCTTGCTCTTTGGCTTCATCAACTTGGTCGCCAACTTGATTTGCGACGGCGACAAGTACTGCTTCCAATCCCCCTCCAAGCTTGCGTTGACTCGGCACGCTTGTGCTTCGGACATTGGCAGGTTTTTCAAAGGCGTTTGCAGCAAGTAGTACTTCTGTTCCTTGTCCATCCTCAATTCCATCGCCCGCGCCGAAGTCTTAAGGGGCAATTCATTCTGCACCCAAAACTCGTTCTTGGTTGCAAAAGCGTCCAGCTCTTTGCGAGTAACAACCTTGGGGTCATAAATCACTTCGACTACTTCGGTTTCGCCAGCCCATGCCTGACGAGTTTTGACCACACCATTTAAGAGACCGAACTCGGTCTCGCCCACCCAAAATCACCTCATACCGAAAATGGCGCTCTCGGTTCCTCGTTTGGCGGCGAGTTCTTCAGCGGCGTACAGCTGCAACCAAGTGGGCACTGGCTTTTTCGCCACTTTCAATCCGGCAACCATCGCCCGAGTCACGGCGGCACGCGTCCAGTCCTTGGCCAGGCGCGGGATCAGGTCATTGCCCTCGGCGTCAACCACGCGCACAACTTGGTAATTCCATGCCGGTTCCTTGTAGCGCTTCAAAACTTTTTGATCGGCGTCGCCTTCGGTGTTGTTGTAAATCGCGATTGGAACGAACAACTCTTCGGCGGCTTCCACTAGGAGCGGGTGCGTCAGAACCTGAGCACCATAATCTTTGCAACCCTGTCAGCCAGGAACCTCTTGGAACAGCAGCAACGCCGGTTTGCCCGTTCGCTTGGCCTCAGCCAATCCCGCGTCAAAATCCCGACGCCATTTCACCTGCCCCAACTCAACTGGCTGCTCGACTCGGTTGGTCATCGCGGTCAGTCTAGCCGGGTTTGAGCTGGCAGCAGATGACTGGGCGACCGCGGGGCGCTGAGCAACCGCAGGTTCCTGCACCACAGCAGGTTGCTGGCTGAGCATGAGTAGGGTGACGGCCATGAACGGCATGTCCGATCCTAGCAAGATACGAATCCAAGGCACCGGCAATCGGACGAGTGCAGGAAGTGTCAGTTTCCTGGTCCATTCAATTTCCGCCTGCGCATAATTAGGTCGTGGATAGTGACCGTCCATCCTCGTTAGAACCCAGCGCCGAGCAAATGCGTAAGTGGGTGGATCAGGCGATGCAGCAAATCCTGCCCTACTTGCAATCGCTACCCGACCAGCCTGCCGCAATCTGGGAAGGCGGCGCCGACGTCGCCCGTGCTTTGGTTGAGCCGGAAGCCCCGCGCGAAGGTGCGCCGCTCGGCGAGTTGCTCCAGCATTTGTTCCACGAGGTACTCCCCCATTCGCTGAATACCGCAGGGCCTGGTTACTTGGCGTACATCCCCGGTGGCGGAATTTTTCACACCGCGCTCGCCGATTTGATCGCCGATTCAGTCAACCGCTACGTTGGGGTGTGGATCGGTTCGCCGGGAATGGTGCAGCTGGAAAGCAACGTCATCCGCTGGTTCTGCAACGTGGTCGGTTACCCCACCGTCAAAAACGGCCCTGCCCAAGATGCCACCTCCAGTGACGGCGATTCGGGTGCTCCAGATTTCCGCCTGCCCCGCCCCGGCGGCATTTTGACCAGCGGCGGCTCGGTCGCCAACCTGACCGCGATGGTCACTGCCCGCCGCCACCATTTCGGCGACGACTTCTCGCGCGGCACGGTTTACGTTTCCGATCAGATTCACCATTCGATCACGAAGGCAGCGATGATCGCTGGGCTTCCAACCTCAAACGTTCGCATCGTTCCAGCCGATGAAAACCTCCGCCTTGATGTCGAGCTTTTGCGCCAGCTCGTTCACAAAGACCGCGCCGACGGATTCCAACCCTTCCTGATCATCGGCAGCGCGGGCACCGTCAATACTGGCGCAGTGGATCCGATGCACCCACTCGCGGATCTGGCTGCCGAAGAATCGATGTGGTTCCACGTCGACGGCGCTTACGGTGCCTTTTTTGCCATGACCGAACGCGGTGGCGAGCAGCTGCGCGGCATGGAGCGCGCCGATTCGATCACCTTGGATCCGCACAAGAGTTTGTTCCTGCCTTACGGCACCGGCTGCTTGCTGGTCAAAGATCAAGCCATGCTGCGCCAGGCTCATTCGGTTTCCGGCGATTACATGCCGGCCTACCAACAAGACGACGATTTAGTCGACTTCTGCAATTCCTCTTCCGAATTGTCGCGCTCCAACCGCGGACTGCGCTGCTGGCTGCCGATCAAAATGGTCGGCCTGCAAGCCTTCGCCGATGCGTTGGATGAAAAAATGGACTTGGCGCGGTTCGCCGCCGACGAACTACGCCAAATGGCCGACGTGCAAATTGTTGCCGAACCGGCGCTGTCGCTGCTGGCCTTCCGCATCGAGCGCAGTGACCTGAGTCTGCAACAACTGAACCAACTCAATCAGTCTTGGATTGACGCGGTCAATCGACGCGGCAATGTCTACTTGACCGGCACTTGGTTAGACGGCAAGTTCACCTTGCGCATTTGCGTTTTATGCTTCCGCACTCACCGCGATCGCGTCGAGCAAATGATGGACGATTTGCGCACGACCGCGGCGAGTTTGTTAGCGGCAATTTAGGAAAGCCTTGGCCAAAAAGTCGCGGGCTAATTCACTGCCGGCGGCGCAAATCCTTCACGGTAATCGCGACGCACGAGGGTCTTGTTGGCCTCCTCGTGGTTGGTGAACTTCAACTGCGAACGATCCCAAGCTAATTCCACGCCAGGGTATTTCGACGCCTTCACCGCCAACAGCGCAGCTTCGGTGATGCGTACTCCATCCGGGAACGGCGTGCGCAGTTCGGTCTTTTTACCAATGATGTTATCGATCCAAGCATGCCAGTGATTCAACGGCGGGAACTCAGGCAACCCAGGCATTTCCAACCCAGGCGTCATCTTGCCGTCGCGCCAAATTTCCAAACCGCCGCCCGCGGTCAATGCCAGCTCCCCGCCTTCGCATACGATCACCGTCATATTCGAATCGCCCCAGTTCGCCGGCGGCAATCCCAACGAAGCGCGCGACGGCTTTTGTGCG
>CAZMDZ010000340.1:0-4227 GCA_964565175.1 uncultured Planctomycetales bacterium | reverse complement strand
CACACGCGATACGGAACGCTCGGCATCAGCCAGCACAACTCCTTCGAGGTCCATAGCGCCTTCATCCCTCCATCTGGAGTCTGGATTGGCCGCGCCGACGCCATCGATGGCTTTGTAGGCCCGGCGTACTTGCAGGGTGTGGTTTTCGGGAGTATGAATGCGATCACCAATCGCGAGGAAATCCGCTTGCGTCCAGAACTCTAGCCACCCCTCGAAACAAAATGCACATCCTCCTGCCACTGCTCGCTACCCTTCTCATTGCTAGCGCCGCTTCAGCGCAAACGACCCACACCGTAGTCGTCGGCCCAAACGGCAGCGGCAATAGTTTTTCACCCGCCGAGCTAACGATCGAACTTGGCGACACCGTGCTGTGGGATTGGCAAAACGGTTATCACAACGTGGTGTCGTTTCATAACGTCTTTAGTTCTGGCGGGGCAACCACTCCGCCCAACAGTTATCAGGTGGTGTTTGATCAAGCTTTGCTAAACAGTGCCGCCAACCTCGGCCTGGCTGGAACATCGTTTGATTATTACTGCGGCCCCCATCTAGCCGGAGGCATGGTTGGCAATATCACGGTCAAACTTCCCGGCCGACCTTTGCTGGAAGTCAGCGACTTGGAAGCTGGTGGAGTGACGACAGTCACCGTCTCGGAAGCCACCCCCGGTAAACCGGTTGGCTTAGCTTATTCGTTAACCGGTCAAGGACCGACCAGCTTGATGACTGGAACCTGTGGCCTGGTTTCGGCCGACCTCAGCGGCCCGATCAACATCGCCACCATCCAAGATGCCGATGCAGCTGGATCGATGAGCTTCACCAGCAACGTGCCACCGGCAACCGTCGGCGTGTTTGTTTACTTGCAAGCCATGGATTTGGGAACCTGCAAGTTGAGCAATGCGGGAGCTTGGCGGATTCACTAGGCTAGATCGATGGGCAATGCGCCACCATTAAGATTGGCACTTCGGCTATGTTCCATGTGGCTGCTGCTTGCCACAGTCGCCACCAGCCAAACCGGAACGCTGGATCAAACCAGCCCGTTTGCGTCGGATGTTTCGACTGGCAACGGCGGTCATTACAACTGGGATGCGCCGTCGCTGGCGTGGCAAGCAGAAACTGTGGCTGGACTTGCGGGGCAGCTAGAGGGGTTTGAATTGGAAATGAACGGCGACATCGGCGACAGCATTGACGTCGCTGTTTTGCTTGGTGCGGGTTGGCAAACCAGTGCGCCGGTTTGGAGCGGCACTTACGTCAAAACCACCGACGACACTGAGATTGGCTGGATGGATGTGACTTCGGCTAGCATTCTGCTCGAGGTTGGCGATGCTTATGTGATTCAAATCACTGGAACCGGCACCGGGACTTGGGGAACTGGCACCTATGACTTCCGCGGCAATCCTTTTTACGGTCCACCGGTTTACCTCAACGGCGCTCTCTACGGCGACGAGTTCCGCATCGGCTTTCGCACCTGGGTTCTGGCCGACCCTGGCTTGCAACTCCTCCACGTTGGTGGATCCTGCGGTGCAATGATGCACTTCCAGATTACTGGCGCGACGACTGGCGGAAACGTCGGCGTGGTGCGTGCTTTTGGCCTTGGCTCGTTCACCATTCCAAACGGCCCCTGTGCTGGCACCACCCTTGGGCTCAACGCCACCGCATCGTTAGTCGCGCTGCAACCGGCGGACGCGAGTGGCGAACTCCTGGCAAGCGCATTTGTACCCCCAGCCGCATGTGGACTGGTTTACCTTCAAGCCATCGACGTTTCCAGTTGCGCACTTAGCCCAACCCACCTGATCCAATAACTGCGCTTAGGCTTATGAGCCGATTGGATCTGTGACTTCGGTGGCGATGGGATTTGCGGCTTGACCACCCGTGTTGGAAGCAGACGAACTCTTTCTGCCGAACAAGGAATAAAGCGCGGGCAACACCATCAGCGTCAAGATGTTGTCGGCAATCACTCCGCCGATGACGACGGTTGCCAGCGGTCGCTGCACCTCGGCACCCACGCTGGTATTCAATGCCATCGGCAAGAAGCCCAAAGCGGCAACCGATGCCGTCATCAAAATGGGCCGCAATCGAAGCAGGCGCGTTTCTTCAATCGCCGTTTCCACGGAGAGTCCGTCGTAATCAATTTTGCGGCGGATGGTCGAGATTAAAACCAAGCCGTTAAGCACCGAAACGCCAGACACGGCAACAAAGCCAACTCCGGCAGAGATCGTGAACGGCATGTCACGCAACCACAATGCGATGATTCCGCCAAAGGCTGCGAACGGCGCACCAGTGGCAATCATTAGCGCATCTCGCAGAGATCGGGTGCTCAAGAACAACAAGAATAAAATTGCCACCAACGCCAGCGGCACAATGATCTTCATGCGATCGTTCGCCCGTTTCAGGTGCTCGTATTGACCCCCAAACCTGGTGAAGTAGCCAGTCGGCAATTCGACCTCGGTTTCAATTCGACGGATGGCTTCTTCAACAAAAGAGGCAAGGTCTCGATCGCGCACGTTTGCCTGGACCACTGCCCGTCGTTTTTGCCATTCGCGGGAAATGGTGGATGGACCCTCAACCTCGCGGAACTCCACCAGATCGGTAATCGGAATGCGGGCACCGGTCAAGGTGGGAACGCGGATCTTGCGCACTGCAGTGGGATCGGTGCGATACTTTTCGTCGAGCTTGACCACTAAATCAAAACGGCGCTGCCCTTCGCGGATTTCGCCGACCTTGGTTTCGCCTAGCGCGGCAATCAATGCCAGCACATGTTGCGCCGGGATTCCGTTTCGAGCCAGAGCTTGGCGATTGACCTCGACCTCAAGCACCGGCTGCCCAGTGACTTGCTCGGCCGAAACACTGCTTGCCCCCGGAATACTTTGCAGGACTTCTTGCACCTCCTGCGCCTTGGCTTTGAGCACCTCTAAATCATCGCCAAAAATCTTGACTCCGACGTCGGCACGGATGCCAGCGGTCATTTCGTTGACTCGCATCTCAATCGGTTGAGTGAAGATGGCGCGCATGCCAGGCATGTTGCTCAGCACTTGATCGATTTTTTCAGTCAACTCCTCTTGAGTGGCAGCTTGGGTCCATTGTTCCCGTGGGGTGAGGGTCAAGAAGACATCAGAAACTTCCAAGCCCATCGGATCCGTTGCCACTTGGGCGGTGCCTGTTCGGCTCCAAACATCGCGCACCTCGTTCGGGAAGTTTTGCAGGATCACCTGCTCAATTTGCTTGCCATAGCGCACCGACTCTTCGAGCGAAACGCCGGAAAGTCGCACGGTGTTGACCACGATCGACTCATCGTAAAGGCGCGGAATAAAGGTACTGCCAAGTTGAGTCGCCAAATAACCGCCGCCAACTAAAACCGCCAATCCGGCTGCAAGAACCGACCACCGGAAACGCAGGGCCAAACGCACAACCGGCCGGTAAAGCCACTGCGCTCCACGAACCAGAAAGTTCTCCTTGTGCTGAGCTTTGCCGCTAAGAGCAAAGCTGGCTAGCACTGGAATTAGAGTCAGTGAAAAGAGCTGTGATCCACACAGGGCGAAGATAACCGTCAGCGCCATCGGCTGGAACAAGCGGCCTTCGACGCCTTCTAGCAGCAGGATCGGCACGTAGACGATCAGGATGATTAGTTCGCCAAACATCGTTGGCTTGCGCACCTCCAAGGTGGCGTCGCGCACAATGTCTAGCCGAGATCGCTTGCCTTTCTCCAAGCCTAAGCGCCGTACACAGTTTTCAATGATGATGACCGAGCTATCGACCACCAAGCCGAAGTCGATGGCACCCAAACTCAGCAAACTGGCGGCGACTCCGAAGCGCAACATGGCGCTGAAGGAAAACAACATTGCCAGCGGAATCGCGGTGGCAACGATTAGCCCAGCCCGCAAATTGCCCAGGAAGATGAACAGCACCGCGATCACCAGCAGAGCGCCCTCCAACAGGTTATTGCGCACCGTAGCAATGACCCGGCCGACCAATTCAGTTCGGTCGTAGAAGACGTGGACTTCGACGCCTTCCGGCAGACTGCTTTGCGCGTCTTCCAATCGCTTGCGCAACCGCTGAGTCACGTCGTGACTGTTCTCCCCCATCAGCATGAAGCCGAGACCGAGCACCACCTCGCCGCTGCCATTGGCGGTAACCGCACCGCGCCGAATTTCATGACCTTCTTCGACCTGGGCAACATCATCAATCGTCACGGCCACGCCGCCCTTGTCGTACGGGGCATAGTGGCAGTAGGCG
>CAZMDZ010000339.1:0-4232 GCA_964565175.1 uncultured Planctomycetales bacterium | reverse complement strand
TTCTCGGCAGTGGTGGCCACCGACTCAAAAGCTTCGACCATGATGCGTTCCATCCGATCGAAGACGTCCTTCTGTTCCCAGAAGTAACCCATGCGGTCTTGCACCCATTCAAAATACGAAACCGTGACCCCGCCAGCGTTCGCCAGGATGTCGGGCACCACGTAAACACCATTGGCTTCCAGGATGGCGTCGGCGTCGGCGGTGGTGGGGCCGTTGGCGCCTTCGACGATGACCTTGGCTTGGATGCGTTCTGCATTCGCCGAAGTAATTTGATTCTCAATTGCGGCCGGAATCAAAACGTCGCAGGGCAATTCCAGCAAATCCTTGCCGTCGATGTGATCGGCTTCGGTGTATCCCTCTAGCGAACCATTGGTGCCGATGAACTCCAACACCTTTGGAATATCGAGCCCATTTTCATTATGTACCGCGCCGTAGATGTCAGAAATAGCAACCACCTTGTGACCCATCTCTTGCATGAACTGAGCGCCCAGGCCGCCGACGTTGCCGCAGCCTTGCACGACCACCGAGCAACCTTTTTCCGGCAGTCCAATATGCTTCAACGCTTCCCGTGCCGAAAATGCCACGCCCAAACCAGTTGCTTCGCGTCGACCTTTGGAACCGCCTAATCCGATCGGCTTGCCGGTCACAATCGCGGTTTGGGTAGACCGGGCGTGCATCGAGTAGGTGTCCATGAACCACGCCATCACCTGCTCATTGGTATTCATGTCGGGTGCCGGAACATCGCGCTCGGGGCCAATTATGTCGAGCAGGCTTGCGGCATAACGACGAGTGAGTCGTTCCAGTTCCCGTTGAGACATGCGCCGTGGATCGCAGATGATGCCGCCTTTGCCGCCACCAAAAGGAACGTTGACGACCGCGCATTTCCAAGTCATCCATGCAGCCAAGGCGCGGACTTCATCGAGGTGGACGTCGGGTGCGTAACGGATCCCTCCTTTGGCTGGCCCGCGTGCCACCGAATGTTGGACGCGGTAGCCGGTGAAGACGCGGGTGGTCCCGTTGTCCATTTGCACCGGCAAGGCAGCCGTCAGCTCTTGGGCGGGTTCCGACAAAATTGCGTACAGGCCAGGATCCAGATCCAGCAGCCCTGCAGCCTTGTCCAACCGGTGCTTCATTTGCACAAATGGGTTGGATTCGGCACTCGAATGAGCGGTAGTCATTTTCGTCTAGGTTTGCCCCCATTAGCCAAAGGGGGGTGGCAGTGGGGAATCTGGAGATCGTATACACGGGCGCTCAGTATGGAAAGGAAAGTCTTGCAGAGGCCACGCGGTTAGGGGAATATCTGGGATGGAGACGCAACGGACCGCCCGCCTCTACCAGGCCAAGCGCCGCCCCCTGGTCGCGCTCGACGAGGGCCGGGTGCTTGCCGCTGAGGACGAGCTGGAGGAATTGGCCGAGCTCGACCTCAATACGGTACGCAAAGCCATGGACTTCACTGGCGGCACTTTGGTGCGCCAGGCTGGGTCTAGAACCACCCACAGGATCGAGGGTTCACGCAGCGTGTTTTTCCTCAAGCGTCACCGGGGATTGTCAATGATGCAACGCTACTGGCCGATCCGCGCCAGTAACTCCAGTCCGGCTCGGGTCGAATGGGACAACCATTTGATCATGCGCCGCTCCGGTTTTGACGTGCCGGACCCCGTCGCCATGGGGGAAACCGAGGCCATTTTTGCCATACCGGCTGAGTCTTTCCTGATTACCCGGCCGTCGCTGGATCGAGTTCTGGTGGACGGGGTGCCTGGTTCAGAGGAAGGTCGCGACCAAAAGCTGGTCCAGGCGGTGATTCGCGACCTCTCCGGCTTGGTGCGCCGCCTGCATAGCTCTGGCTTTTATCACAAGGACCTGTACCTGCAGCACTTGATCGTTAAGGACGACTCGCGCTGGGGACGGCCGTACATGGTTGATTTGCAGCGGGTCGAGCAGAAGTTCCCGCCAGCCCGTCGCTGGCTGGTCAAAGACATCGCCGCCCTCCATTATTCGGCTCCAGCCAGTTTTACCCGCGCCGACAGGCTGCGCTTTTTGCTGCAATACTTGGGCAAAACCCGGGTGGATCCGTTGACCCGCCGCTGGATCCAAGATGTCACCGCCCGGGTCACCCGAATGCAAGGGCATACGCCGGCATATCCCTGATCCCGCCGACGGCGCCCAGCGCTCGGCTTTTGACCATGCCCCAACGCCCAAACAAGACCCTGGACTGGCAGGATCTACAGGAAGTCCCTGTGGCTCGCTGGCGTCAGGCGTTGACCCGCTTTCTGTGGCGGAGTTTTGTGTTGCGCAACACGCCGGTGGCCGTCAACGGCATCTTGCGGCGGCGGATGTACATCCGGCGATTGAAAATGTGGGAATACGCCCGTGGTTTGGCGGCGCTTCCCCCTCGCGCCAACGGCCCGGTTCTTGATTTTGGCGGCGGCGGCACCTTGCCACCGTTTTTGATCGCCGCCCAAGGCGTTCCGGTGCACGTGCTCGACATCAATCAAAAGCTCACCCAGTACAGCGCCGACGTCGGCCAACGGCGTGGTTGGCCGATTACTACCGACGTCTTTGATCTCGCCGCCGAAGACGCGGCGTTGCCGGTGGAGTGGCAGCAAAAGTTTGACCGCGTTTACAGCTACTGCGTGATGGAGCACATCCCGATGGCTGGCCAGGAACGTGTGCTTGCGCGACTTGCGCAGGCGGTGCGTCCTGGCGGCGGCATGGTCGTAACCTTTGAATTCGGCCAAAACGCGCCTGCCGAGCAACCTTGGCAGAGCATGGAGCGAGTTGGCAAGATGATTTGCATCCTTGAAGAGCAAGGCATGCAGTTGCAAGGCGATCTTCCCTTCGAAGACAGCGGCGGCCGGTTTGCCTTGGACAATCGTTTCCCTGATGTCCAATTTACCTTCGGCATGCTGGTGCTGGAAAAGCCCGGAGTTTCGGCCTAATGAGTGCGGCGATGAGCACTTTGCACTGGCACGAGGTCGCCCCGCGCGACGGCCTTCAAAACGAAGCTACGCTGCTGACTTTGGAGCAGAAGTTGGAATTGATGCGCCATCTAGTCGCCGCTCAACCTGCTTCGATTGAAGTCACCTCTTTCGTTCGCCCGGACCGGGTGCCGCAACTCGCCGATGCCGCCGAGTTGTGCCACGCGCTAGCCGAGCAACCTTGGGCTCAACAAGCCCGCGCCGACGGCATGCGTTTCACCGGATTGGTTGCCAATCAACGCGGTTTGGATCGCTTGCTCGAAGCGGGTTTGGATAGCGTCACTTTGTTGGTTTCGGCCACCGATGCTCACAGTCAATCCAACGTCGGCATGAGTCGGACGCGGGCGGCAGAACTCGCTCAACAATTGATCCATCAGGCCAAAGCCAGCGGCCTTTATGTTCGCGCCTACGTTTCGATGGCATACGTTTGCCCCTTTGACGGCGTCGTTCCGCCCGAGCCGGTGCTGGAGTTAATGCAGAATTTCCTTCAGTGGGGGGCCGACCTGATTTTGCCGGCCGACACTCTAGGCGCTGCCGAACCGCAAATGGTTCAATCGCTGCTGGAGCAGGCACAAGCCTTGATGCCGCAAGCGGAACTCGGCCTGCACATGCACAATACCCATGGCCGTGCGCTCGAGAATTGCCAAGTCGGCTGGCAGCTCGGCCTCCGCCATTTCGATGCCGCCGCTGCGGGTACCGGAGGCTGTCCATTTGCTCCTGGGGCCGCTGGCAACCTGAGCTCGTCGTCGCTTCTAAAATGGGCTGCCGCAGCGGGCGCTGAAGTGCCATGCAAGCCAGCGGCCGACGGCGACGTGCAAACTGCGAACCACAATCTGGCTGCGGCAGAATCATTGTTGCGCAAACTGCTGCAAGCCTGATGGAGCGGAAGGCGTTTCTTGCGCCACCCAAACTGAGCGGAAGGCGTCTCTTACGTCATGCCAAAGTGAACGGAAGTCAACCCCATTGCCGAACCAAATCGATGACCGAAGAAGCACCCGTCCTGTTTGAACGTCGCGGCCACGTTGCCGCTTTGACGCTGAATCGTCCCGCCTCGCGCAATGCTTTGTCGGTGGCAATGATGAAGCAACTGCGCCAGATCCTGACCGAACTGCGTAGCGACGACTCGATTTGGCTGGTCACGATCACCGGCGCGGGCGACAAAGCCTTTTGCGCGGGTGCTGACCTAAAAGAACGCCGCACCATCCCCGAAGACCAAGTCCCCGAAGTCTTAGCCTTGATCCGCGGAGTCATGGA
>CAZMDZ010000338.1:0-4251 GCA_964565175.1 uncultured Planctomycetales bacterium | reverse complement strand
TCGACACCCCCGGCTTTCAAGACGCCCCCGCGGCGCTGGAATGGATGCAACTGCCCGCCCACAACGCCGCCCAGCGCAGCCAAGCGATTCCTGCTTTTGTGCGCGAGAATGAAGGCCAGGATCGCTTTAGCGACGAAGTGGAGTTGCTACGCAACCTGCAGCAAAGTGACGCTGGCATTCTTTACGTCGTCGATGGTTCGCGGCCCTACCGGCCATCCCACGAAGCGGAAATGGAGATTTTGCGCTGGAGTGGCAAACCCGGCATGGCGCTGATCAATCGCATTGGCGACCACGATTACAGCGCCGAGTGGAAGCCTGTGTTGCTGCAGTTTTTCAACGCAGTGCGCGATTTCGACGCCCACAAGGCCGGCTTCGAACAGCGTGTTGGATTGCTGCAAAGCTTCGCCGAAGTGCGCGACGAGTGGAAACCTGCGCTGCGACAAGCAGTGCAGACCTTGCAACGCGAACGGCTGCGACGCGACCGCAATGGCGCCGAGCTCGTGGCGTCTTCGCTGCAGCGGTTGATGACTCATGTAGAAAAAGTCTCGGTCACTGCCGGTGGCGGTTCGGACTCGATGATAAGCAGTAAGGATTCGTCGGCAGTCGACGAACAACTGCGCAAAAATTACCGCGGCGAGTTGCGCAACTTGGAACTGCAGCAGCGCAATCAAGTCAACCGCTTGTACGGCCACAGTACTTTGGCGTCGGCGGCTGAGGAGTTTGAATTACTCAACGAAGATTTATTTAGCCAGACTTCATGGAAAGTGTTCGGCCTGACGCCACGCCAGCTTGCGCTTTATGCTGCTGGCTGGGGGGCGGTGCTTGGCGGCGGTTTGGACCTGATGGTCGGCACTCTTTCCTTCGGCGCTGGTGCTTTGCTCGGCGCCTTGACAGGTGGCCTTGGGGCTTGGCTAGGAAGCACGCGGCTGAGCAAAACATGGGACAGCAGCGGCGCCATGTTCAAGCAAATTTTCCCTGGCGAAACCGGTCGCTATCGCTGCTTTGGCCCGCTCAGCAACCCTCGTTTTGCTTGGGTGTTACTGGACCGCGCCCTAATGCACTGGGCAATGGTCCGCGACCGCGCCCACGCCTTGACCGCCGCCGAAGCCGACCAGAAAGACGTCGACGACAAAAAGGGAATCGTCGCCCATCTGCCCAAAGACGTGCGCGACCCGTTGGATAAAGGTTTGCGGCAAATCCTTCAGTCTGGCCGCACCGGCAAAGAATGGACCGAAGCCCAACACACTCGCTTCGCCGACGCCCTACTGCAGGCGGTTGAGCGCAGCCATTCGCAGGCCGGTAGGTAATTTATTCGGCGCGGCCGGCGGTCTGCACGATCAGTTCGCGGCGGTAGTTGTCGAACAAAGTGGACTTGGACAGAGTGCCCAAAAATACTTCGTTTTCATCGACGACCGGCAACACCCAAGCGCCGACTTCTTCAAAGACTTCCATTGCATGAAGCAACGAGTCGTCGTGGCGAATGCGGGGCAAATCACTGTTCATCGCGGTGTCGACCGGCGTCATTTGACGCAGTAACGGATCGAAAATCACCGAGCGCAGCGCCGATAAATCGAGCATGCCTTGGAAGCAGCCTTCTTCGTCGACTACGGCAAAGTGGTTGCGTCGAGTGGTTGGCAGGACATGGGCCAGGTCTTCGAGCGTTTTGCCCAACAAGATGGTGGCAAACTCTTTGTCCAGCATTTCCGACGCCTGCATGTCGGCCAAGATGCGCTTGTCGGTGCCAGGGCGCAACAAGCGGCCAGATTCGGCCAAGTCCCAGGTATAAAAACTGTGGCGCAAGAAGGACCGCGAAACCAATGCGCTGAGCACCGCGACCAACATCAGCGGCAAAGTTTCGCTCCAGCCGCCGGTGGTTTCCAAGGCCAAGAACATGCCGGTGAAGGGTGCTTGCATGGTTCCGGCCACTAAACCGGCCATCGCTAGCAAGGCATAAAAACCAGGTTGAGCCAAGGAAGAATCCGGCGCAATCGAATGCAGCATGCTACCGAACCAATATCCGAGAATGGCTCCCAACACCAGCGACGGGGCGAAAATACCGCCTGGTGCGTTACTGCCCAAAGTCAGAACGGTGGCGACGACCTTGGCCAACAACAACAAGGCAAGCAAGCCCAAACTGCTCTGCAAGTTGCCCTGTAAAGCGTCGCTAACGATTTCATAACCTTCGCCAATTGCCCCCGGCTGCCATAAACCGATCACCCCAACCATCAAACCGGCAAGGGCGGCAACGACTCCAACTCGGCCCAGGAATGCACCCTCCTTGAGCTTGGCGGAATAATGTTCGGTGCGGAAAATGGCGCTAACCATCAACACCGAAAGCAAACCGCAGGCTACACCCAAAAACGGACTCAACGCCAGGTCGGTGGAAGACCACTGGAAGACGTCGGCGGCGAAAGCTCCTTCTGCCCCAAGTAGTTCGCGGCCGATGCCGGTGGCGACAGTGGCGGAAACGGTGACCGGGATCACGGCTGCCAGCGTCCATTCGGCCAGCACCACTTCGGTGGCAAAAATGACGCCAGTGATTGGCGCGTTAAAGATCGCGCCGATGCCGCCCGCCACTCCACATGCCAGCAGCAAAATGCGTTGACGCTCGGCGACGCGTGCTCCACCGGCAACCGTGCTGCCAACGGCGGCGGCGCTAAAAGCGATCGGGCCTTCAAGACCAGCCGACCCGCCACTCGCCACGTTGACCAACGAACCGAATAAACGGCTGAAGATCGAGCGCTTGCGCATGTAACCACCGCGTCTGGATACCGCTTCCAACACGGCCGGCACACCATGGCCGCCCGGCTCACGGAAGAGGATGCGAATCAGCCATACACCGACCAACGCCCCCACTGCAGGCAGCAACACCCCGGCGGTCGATTCGCGGATGTGGTGCAAGGCATCGAACAACGCGTGCACTCCGCTGCGCAAGGCGATAGCGACGGCAGAACTGGCCACCCCAACGATGGCCGCCAGCCCGGCCATCAGCCACGGCTCGGCGCGCGCATTGCTTCCTCGGAACAGGCTGAAACGGGCCATGACAGCAGAATAACCAAATGGAGGGGCAGATTTCTCTAGCCGCGATCAACCATCCACTGGTTCCTTGGCGGCGACTACGGCCAGAATTTGATCGAAATCGGCGCCGTCGGCGAGCAGTTTTTGGAATTCAGCGTCTCGCAGCAAGAAGGCTAAACGAGACAGGATTTTCAGGTGCACGTCGGGCGTGGGGTTGAGCAACAACAGCACGGAATGCACCGGTTTGCCGTCGAGTGCACTCCATTCGACGGGCTTGGTCAAATGTGCCAGAGCGACGAAAGGTTCCGGTGAAAACCTTGGCGAAGGCTTGCGCGGATGAGGCAGCGCGACGCCGTCGCCTAAACCGGTCGAGGCCAGCCCCTCGCGTTGCAGCAGCTGGTCGAGCAAGTCTTCGCGGTCAACATCAGGCTGCAGCGGCGCTTTTTCCACCAACTGGGAAAGGACCTCGTGCGGGCTGCTTCCCACAATGCCGTTGAGGCCGCCCCCGCGACTGAGGGCGATGGTCAGCGGCTGGGCTTTGGCCTCGGCACTGCTGTTGGGCGTGCTCACCACTGGCCACGATCCACGCACCGGCACCGAGCTAATGTCGTGAATGCGCAATCCTTGACTGCGCGCCCAGCTCCTGAGCTGAGTGGTTTCAAAGCGGAACTCACCGGTTGGGCGACGCACACCCAGCAAGCCCTCGCGCGCCCAGCGGCGCACGGTGCCGGTGGAAACACCGAGCATTTTTGCTGCTTCGTCGGGGGTCAGCGGCATGCGGCGGGGATTCTATCACGGGAACAGCCGAATCAAGGTGAAGCCGAGGTGAATCAGCGATCCCGATGCTAAAATTCTGGTGATGCACTTGCCCCTGGATGCACTCGAAAAACGCGCCCAAATCGCCGGTCTAGCTGGCGTGCCCAGCGCGGTGATGGCTGGCGAACGGTTGACGTCGGAACAAGGCTTGGCGATGTACCAAACCGAAGACGTGCCGTTGCTCGGTGTGTTGGCCAACGAGGTGCGCAATCGCCGCCATGGCGGCACCACCTTCTACAACGTCAACACCCACGTCAATTACACCAACTGGTGCAATCAGTTTTGTGACTTCTGCGCCTTCCAGCGGCGGCCGAATGACGATGGCGGTTATTGCATGACGCCGGAGCAGGTCGAGGAAGAGTTGCGCAAAACCAATCCCGAGGCGACTGAGGTGCACATGGTCGGCGGCGTCTGGCC
>CAZMDZ010000337.1:0-4276 GCA_964565175.1 uncultured Planctomycetales bacterium | reverse complement strand
GTGTGGTGGGTGTTTGTTGGAGTAAATGGGGATGGTGTGATTGGGTTCCTGGTTTGGGAGGCTTAGTCTCGGCGACTTTTATGACGCGAAGCGGCATTCTTGTCGCCGAGACTAAGCCTCCCAAACCCCACACAAGAACTAAAAACCAATTTACCCCGACACAACCAATCGCGTATGGTCAGACTATGTTGAAACAGCGTTACTTCTTTGATGCGCATTGTCATCTGTTTACGGTGGCGGATATTCCATTGTTTCAATTGGCGAAAAGGTTGCATCGAAAGGCGGAGCATCCGTTGCGGCTGTTTTTGATGCCGGCGAAGATTGCTTTGATGAGTGTGGAGAAGTTTCGCGAGTTTATTCAGTTTTTTGAGTCGGAACCGGAGCAGAACGTGGTTCGGGTGGCGGGGCAGTTGGTGGAGTCATTGAAGGATTTGAATGTGGAGGCGGAGCAGGTGGTGATGACTCCGTTGGTGATGGATTTTGATGCAGGTGGCAAGGTGGATAAGTTGTTGCCGCAGGTGGAGCGATTGGTGAAGGCGGCTCCGGCAGCTGAGGGTGTTTTTGTTTTGCCATTTGTGGGGGTGGATCCGCGGCGGTTGTTGGGTGGAGCCGGAAGTTCGGTGCAGGCTGGAAAAGAAAGCGGTGCCTCGAAGGGCGCCAAGGTGCCGTCGGCGGCGACGGTGCGTAAGCGGGTGAAGGCGTTTTTGGATGCTAATCAGGTGCGCGGGATTGGCGAGCGCGGAGGTTGGAATGAGTTGGGCAAGGGGATCGTTGGCGGCGATTTGATCGGAGTGAAGCTTTATCCGCCGTTGGGCTTTGACGTGCTGCCGCAGAAAGACAAGCGCTTGCGCGACTGCCATTTGGAGATTTATCGCGAGTTCGCGCATCGCAAGTTGCCGGTGACGGTGCATTGCCAGGAGCGGAGTTTTGAAATGGCTTCCAGCCATCAAGAGGCGATGGATTTCACCAAGCCAGACAATTGGTTGAAGGTGTTGGAATTCAGCCCGCAATTGAGTCGCCTGCGGCTGAACTTTGGTCACTTCGGTGGCGACCAAGGAGTGAAGAAGGTGGTTCCGTTGCGGAATCGTGGCGAGATGGAGGACTGGGACGACTGGCGTGCACCGCGCAAACCGCGTAAGCGTGGCTGGACTTTTGAAATCATCCAGATGCTGAAGCGCTTTCCAAATACCTACGCCGACGTCTCCGCTTATCACTTTGGCGACAAGAATGCCTGCAACGCGCTGATGTGGCTGCTGGCTTTTGACCAAAACGGCTATTTCGACGAGGAAGGGAGCGCCAATCATCCGCTACTCGACAAACTGATGTGGGGTTCGGACTACCCGATGATCCTGCCGGAGTTCCACGGCTATCAGCCGTACCTGCGGGCTTTTATCCGTACCATTTTGCAGAACAAAAGCCGGTTTTCAGCCTTCGAATGCCCGCCTCAATACGCCGTTCCGAGCGCGCTTCTGGCAGGCAATAACAGCGACGCGGCCGTTGGGACGAGCGGTCACGGCGACTCGGCCAGCACCAAGGAATCGAAGCTCATTCGCCATGCCGCCCTTGGGAAATCCAAAAACTGGCAGCCGCTGCCCTCGGCGACGGAAATATTTGAACGTCTGAGTAGCATCAACCCGCGGCGATTCTTGTTTGAATGACCTCCACAGCGGCAGAGATTGATAAAATCTGCCCGTCATGTCGAATCCCTCCCACAGCGGTGAGCATCGTGCTGCCGCCCAATCGCTCGGACTTAAGGTCCCGGCGTATTTGCATCTTCGCCAAGCCTACATTGATGGCGAAGCTCCCATTTGGCTGCGGTCCGCCGATCCTGAGCTGGCCGGCTTGTTCCAAGAAGACGCGTTCGCCTTCGAACTGCTCTGGGAACGCGTCGGTTTGCAGCTCGGTTTAGAGCGACGCCGCGCCAACCTGTTGCGTGCGGTTGAGAAGCTGGAGCGCCAGGATCTGGTCGAGCCGATCGCGCAAGCGATGGACGAAGGCGAATTGGAGGACTACTCCTTCGTCATCGAGCCGAGCGCCGCGCCGGAGGGGCATGAAGCACCGGAAGACGAAAAGCTGCAGGAGTACCTGCAGGCGATGCGCGGTTGCCACGATACTGCAGCTGCTTTGCGGGTGGCCTTCCGTGAGCACGGATTGATCAAGGTTGCGGTCACCGGCAAAGAAGGAGTGGATGCAGCTCCATTCCAATCCTTGGTTGACCTCAGCACCGAAGTGCGCGTGCTGCCACCGGCCAAGTACTTGCAAATTCGTCGCGGTGAGCGGGCGCATGCCATCACTGCCGAATTCGAATTGCCGCTAGGTGAAGTGAAAAAGGTCTTTGATAAGACCACCTTCCCCGTGCAAGAGCGCGAGCGCTACTTCACCTTGTTCCAAACTTGGGTCAAGGAAGAGCGTCTGCCGCGTCTTCATCAGGAAGCGCGCGCCAAGTTGAAGCGCACTGCCGAAACTGCTGCTCTGCGCAACGCCTGGGAACAGCTGGAGTTTTCGATCAACCGCGGACGTCATCACGGTGGCGTACTTGGTTTGTGTGGTGTACGCGGTGGCAAGGTTCAGTTGTCTCTGATTGGTGCCGACGGCGAGTACCAACGCGCGGCATTGTTAATGCCGAAGAGCAGTGGTTTCGCATCGGAACTGCATGCCTTACTTGGCGATGATATGCCCGGTTTGATGGCCTACCAAGGCGATACTTCGTCGCGGAACTTGGCGCAAAAAGTTGCCAAGCTGCTGCGCAACCCAGGTGGTGGTGCACCAAAAACCGCTGCCTCTGCAGCCAAGGCTCCTCCAGCAGAAAAAGCTGCCGCCGACGCCAAGCCTTCCGCCACAGCCCCAGCTGCAGCCGCGGACACAGCCGCGGACAACGCCAAGCCAGCGGAAGCCGCGCTCGCTGAGAAGACTGTACCGGTCGAGGCTGCGGCCTCCGCCGAGCCGATCGCTCCTGCTGAAGCAGCATCGACGGAAACTGCCGCGCCAGCTGAAAACACGGAAGTTTCTGCTCCGGTTGCGGAAGCACCAGCGGAAGCACCAGCGGAAGCACCAGCGGAAACACCAGCGGAAACACCAGCGGAAGCCAAGTCTGTCGCCGAAGCCACGAGCGCTGAGGCGAGCAAGCCTGCTGCCGCAGCTAAGCCCGCCGAAGAAGCCAAAGCCGCTTCTAAGTCCGGCGGCAAGCAGTCGAAGAAGAAAGGCGCCAAGATCCGCATGGCTCACGTGCCGATCGCCGTCGCCCGTACGCTGCAGCGCGAGGTGGCTCGACGCGGAGCGGAGACGCTGCTCAGTCACGATGAGCGTCAGGCCTACTTGCTGGCGCGCTTTGCCTGGGATCCGCGCGCGGCTGCATTGCACACGCCGCACGTCGTTCGTGCATTCATCTCCTTCCGCGGTGAAATCAACCATCGCCGCCTCGAGGAGTTCGAAGTCACATTCCTGCGCTCGTTGCTGGTCGAAAAGGGCATCGATCTCAACCAAGCTCCGGTCGACGTCCTGCGCATGGTGCCAGGGGTCGACGCTGAGGGCATCGTCATTGAGCGTTCGACTGGCCATTTCCGCAGCTTGGAAGAGTACTGCGATCGGATGGGCCCGTCGGATCGTGATTTCCGCGCTTCGGCTTGTCTGTTGCGCGTTGCCAAGGGCGAGCAGGTGCTGGATTCGCGCCGCCTCCACCCGGTTTACTACTCGATGCTCAACCAGTTGGTCGAAGCCAGCGACATGAGCATGTCTGAGTTAATGCGCAAGCCGGCGAAAGTTTCCGGCTTGGAGTGGGATGAGCTGTTGGCGGAAAACCGTTGGCGCAAGCACGTCATCCAAATGGTGCGCAATGGCCTCGAGCGCGGACAACGCCGACGTCGTCCAGCTGCTCCGCGCGGCCACCGCACCGTCAACTTGGATTCTCTGGAAGTTGGCAGCACCGTCAAGGGCAAGGTCACTGCGCTGACCGCATACGGCGCCTTCGTTGATATCGGCGCGGGCACCGAAGGTTTGGTTCACATCTCTGAGATGGCGGACTCCTTCGTCAAAGACCCTGCCACCGTGTTGCAGCCCGGTCAAGAGGTGGAAGCACGCGTGCTGTCGGTGGATATCGAAAAGCAGCGTTTCCGTCTTTCCTTGCGCAGCGAAGGCAGCGAAGGAGGCGGAGCCGAAGAAGAACATCACCCGTCTTACGTGCGCAGCACTCGCCCACGTGGCGGTGGTCCGGGTGGACGTCGCGGCGGTGGTCGTGGAGGTCCAGGCGGTCGCGGCGGCGGTCGTGGCGATGGTCCTG
>CAZMDZ010000336.1:0-4278 GCA_964565175.1 uncultured Planctomycetales bacterium | reverse complement strand
AACGATCCAACTCTTTCACATGGTCCCAAAACTCTGGCGAGGCTTCTAACTGAACTCTGGTCCCCGAATCGCTTTCCTTCAATTCCAAGGGAGAGAAGTATTCAGATTTGCTTCGATAAGAGGTTTGACTTTTAAAGATGCGGTAACGGGCCCAATAGTTCCCAGAGGATTGATAGTGAAACCGATAAAGCCCGGGCGAGAGCTCTACATGCGTTTCCACGTGCTCTTGAAGTCTAGAGCGATTCCCCCAAATCTCGATCTTGCAAGACAACGAAGGCGGCAGTTTCGCCAAGTCTGGAGAGTAAAGTTCGACCGCAGGCAAAGAGGTCAAGTCAATCGTTTCTCCATCGCACAGCCCTTTGACCACTGCTGGCTTGTAACCCTTGACCGCAAGTATGGTCTCTTTTTCGAGCAAGGGCCTGTGAAAGAACAGTTGATTCCCTTCGACCGACAAGCCGGTGATTTCTTGGACCATGCCTTGGTCCCTTTGAAACAACTTCACTTCGTTGCTCAATCCAAATTCTGCCGATTCAGGAGCGCGTCCATCCAGTTGCAGAAATGCCACGGCGACTTCGCTGCCGCGAAGATTTAACTTTTGCAGTTCCGCTGGCCGAACTTGATCGAGACGAAGGACAACTCGAGGGATTTCCAAAACGACTTCCCCTTTTCGATCCGTCGCCTGAAAGGAATAAACTCCTTCTTCCACGTCACGAAAAACACTTCGGGTCTCCGCCGAAGGAGACAGACTTACCTGGAAGCCCCTTTGATCATTAAACTTGTCCTCAAAGACTTTGCCATCCTCCCTGGATAAACGAAAGTTCAGTACACTTCCATCGAGTGGAGGGTAATAACTCCAATGCAAATCAAAGGACGCGGGAAGCACAATTCTGTTGTCCCCAGAACCGACCGCCACCTTCCTTTTGACCGGGTTGTATTCTCCCTTTCCAACCACGTCCAAGTTCCAATCGCAAGCAAAAGGAAACTTCGGCGACGGAATACGAAACTGATTCTTCCCGTCCCCCAGAAAGGTCGCCTGGCCCAGGGAAAACCCGCGACTGATTCCGCCGCGGGTGGATGGAAGTGGTTTCCAGCCATAGCTCAAGCTGGCTCCAGGAATGGGCTTCCCAATTGCATCCACCACCTCTCCGGCCGTCCATTGAGTATGCGGCGCGGGCATCAAGTTCCCCAAGGAAACCGATCCACCCCGACGCAGGTCCAAGTCGGTCACCAAATAGTCTTTCAAGGTTGCATGTTGGTAATAAGTGCGAATCCAAAGCGAATGGACCGCCGCCAACTCCAATTTGCTGGGGTGGAGAAAAACCTCAAATCGACCGCTAGGGTTGGATTGGATGGTGATGCCGTCGGCGAGCAGGCCGCCGAGGCTGTTGAACGCAAAAAGCCGGAAGCGGTGAATCCCCCACGGCTGCCCGTCCTCGGCGAACAATCGACCGCGTAGGGAGCAAACGGGGCTATCCGACCAATCGAGCTCCACCACTTCGCCGTCTTTCCGTGGCCCATCTTCACTGATCAGGATTGGCACATCGTCCTTGCCAGGATTCTGCAGGCCGACGCAGATCTCGACCCGGCTGGACAGCGGAACGAAGTCGTAGCGCAGCTGGCCGGTGGCGTTGGTGAAGTCGGGGTCCATGCGCACCCAAGACGTTTTGGGGCTGATAGAACGCAAATAAAAATTGCCCTCGTCACCAGGAAGTGGGTGCAAAACCACACTTCCACAAGGCGGCAGCGTGTAGCTTCCTTGATTTTGAAAACCAGTGACCCTAACTCGATCTGACTGCGGCCGAAGCAACGGAAGGAAACTCGTGAAGCTCTGGGCCGGATCAGACTGGCGCTGAGCTGCAGGCGGCACACTCAAGTACGCCTTGCCGTCGGCGCCGGATTGACTCCAAGCCATTTTGCTTTTCGCCAAGCGCAGCGGCACGCCGGCAATGGCTTCGCCGGAAGCGTTGCTGACGTTGACCACATAGTTGTCCGACGGGTAAAGATGCAGCACACGCTCATTGGTGATTTCCGCGCTGTTCAATCCACGCAACGACAGCTTCATCCAACCGCGGGTGCCGTCATAGCGGCAATACAAGAAGCCGACGTCCCCCGGCATGCGGAAGACTGCGTTGCCGTCAAAATCGGTGGTCACGCTGGGAAGAAAGCTGAGATCTTCATGCGCCCATGGATTGCCGGGGTGGAAGTTGGCGTACTTCTCTGGATCCTCGCGCAGGAGGGCGTCCGTGACGTAATAGATCTTGGTGTGACGCGCCGCTCGCCATCGCTGAGAATCGAGGGTTTGCACGCCGAAGGTTCGCCAAGTTGCAACAGCCACTTGGCGACTGGCTGCGGTCTTTTCGCTTCGCCCTGTGGCAACCGCGCTCGGCGACTGCTTGGATGATTCGATTCTTGCCTCTCCAGTGGACAACTCTTGCCACGATTTTTCGGAAGGGTCACTTGGACTCAGCTCTTGTTTACCACTCGTCGGAGTGAAGACCAGCGCGATGCACAGCGCGACAGGAATGAGAAAGAGCAGCCACTTTGGAAATTTGAGATCAGACACAAGAATAAACCGGGTTCAATGGTGATCAATCGACGGAAGTGGAGATTTTGCGGGGGGCGGCGGTGGAACTTCCAGAGGTGGCGGCTCCGCAGTCATTTCGAGCACTGGGATTTCGGCATTGCTTCGCCACTCCCCCGCCTTCCACGCAGCTTCGAGAAACTCTGCTGGCATTTCTAGTACAACTTTCTGAGCCGGGTCGCTCGCCTTGAGAGAAATAGTTCCCCCAATACTTTCATAGCAAGCATCTTGCGCTTCAATGCTAAACCGGTCTGGCATCAATCGCCAGCCAACTCGGTAATCGCCATCTTCCGGAAAAAACACTTTGCCATCACCCATGCCATCCACTGAGCGGCAACCGGCTTGCAATTGATGGAATGCCAGAGTGGGTTGATCCGAAACGGGTAACAAGTAAAGAAAGACATACCAGCCATCCGGCCAATTCCCCGTCGGCTTGAGGTCGAACTCAACAAAGGCGGTGCGCTCCATTGGCAAAATGTCTCCGTCATTCAATCCATGTAATGGAATGGGAGCATGACCGGACAGGATCAACCAAAAGCCCTTGGTTGCGTACTCTTTGGAGAATCGAATTTGATCGATTTCAAGAATTCGATTTGGGCGCAATTGAACGCCGTCATCCGTTACTTGAACGATTCGTACCATTTCATCCGGCCAATGCTTGGTGGAAACGCGTTTGCCCAATGCCGATTGAAAACCAACGGTTATCGAATCCTTTTCTTGCAGCACGAGCTCTTGCAACTCTGCCGGATAACAGCCATAGCCCTTCCAATGGGTGACCTTGACGTTTTCAATGCGCAGGAGTGGATGGAAGGGTGTAGACCTGGCAACGAAGGTATAAGTCCCCACGGGAATATCCCAGAACACGCCCTCCGTCCATCCGTCATTTTCACCGACTTCCCGCATCCATTCTGGTTCAGACGGCTTGATTCTATGCAAATCCCAGGGTCTCCCCAGCTTGGCTACGAAACTGACTCCGTCCTCCCCTTCTAAACTGAAGGTGGGTGGACGCCCTGGAAAGGTTGCGCCCTTAACGTGAAAGACCACTGCAGTTCGTTCGCCCGGCAAGTTGGCATGGGGAGAATCCGTTGGTGATGAATCCTGCTGCCAAACTGGAGCGAAAGCACAGAGAGCGAACGCGAGGGCTGTAGACGTCCAAAATCCCATAGTGGATCATGATAGCGTCGGAGGTTTCGTCGGAAACCGATTTGAATTCAGTCTCGGCAGCGACGGCTAGAAACGGAAAAAGCCTCTGCGGGTATGCAGAGGCTTTTTGAGGGGCGAGGTTGACTCAGTCCTTTTTCTTGCCTTTCTTGCTGTCTTTCTTTTTGTCGTCATCGTCGTCTTTCTTTCCACCCTTTTTCTTGTGGTAATCTTTCTTTAAGCGGTTCGTTTTATCGTCGGCGTATTTGCAGCCCTTGACTTTTTGTTGGGCGTTGTTGACTCCCTTCTCTTTGTCGTCGTCCTTGTTGCCGCCTTTTTCCTCTTCCTCGTCGTCCTTCTTACTACCTTTCTTCTTGTCGTCGTCTTTCTTATCGCCTTTCTTTTTATCGTCGTCTTCCTTTCCACCGCTACTCCCAGTGCTGTGATTGCCATTGCTGCCACTGCTGCCATTTGTTGCGCCGGTGTGATTGCCGTTGTTGCCCGAGTTGCCCGAGTTACCGGAGTTACCGGAGTTACCGGAGTTGCCGGAGTTACCG
>CAZMDZ010000335.1:0-4287 GCA_964565175.1 uncultured Planctomycetales bacterium | reverse complement strand
TTCAAGGAAGTTTACACGACTTATCCCTGTTTCGTAGTAAAAAATATGATTTGGCAGTTTGCGCTGATGTGATGGAGCATATACCCGAAGAAGAGGTTGAATCATGTTTAAAAGAAATAGCCACCTTGAATAGTGCTGTGTTTGCATTTGGTATATCCACACGATTAGCAGAGATTAAAGGGGTTAACGGGGAACAGCTTCACCTTACAGTTAAGCCTAAAGAATGGTGGGTGGAGGTTTTAAGTAAATATTTTACCGTGGTAAAGGTGGTGTCTTATGAGACGCACCCTGATAAGTGTGAAAGGCGTGAGCTAGTTTACATAGAAGCCTCCAATTTAAAATAATGAAGAAGATTAGCATATGCTGTTCGTTGTATGCGTGGGAAGGTGATACTGACCGCGTAGATAAAACAGTAGAATGGTATAAGAGCCTAACAGAAACGGCAACGCACCCCATCTAAAGCCGTAAAAGATAGAAATATAAAAATTCGGGGACTATAATACATTATGAGCTTTTTAGATGATATTTGTAAACGATTGGACGGAGCCGCGCTCCTCTCAGAAGAGGACCAAGTTCACGGTTTCGTGGATTCAGGGTCTTACGCACTAAACAAAGTGCTTTCAGGTCGCTACGATGGAGGGTATCCTATCGGGGCTATCACAGAGATTTACGGGGAAAGCAGTACGGCCAAAACTGTGTTTCTTACACATGCATTTGTAGGGGCGCAGGAGAAGGGCTACTACACCGTTATGATTGATAATGAGCATGCTTACTCTCCTTCGTTTGCTAAGACGCTTGGGGTGGACCCTGAGAAGCTTATTTATCTTATGCCTGAGGCGATGGAGGATTGCTTCGAAGCGATTGAGCAGGCTATTCTGGCTATTAGGGAGCACGATAAGGAAACCCCCATTGTTATTGGATATGACTCCATTGGGGTATCCCCCACGAGAAAAGAGATGGAGGATACTTTTGCAAAGAACAGTGAGATGGGCGGAGCCCTTAGAGCAAAAGTGGCGGGGCAATGCTTAAGGCGGATTAACCCATTGCTTAGAAAACATAAAGCGGCGTTGCTAATTATTAACCAGATTAGAAGTAAAGTTGGAGTTATGTTTGGGGACCCTAGAACTAAAGCGGGTGGAGGTAAAGCTCTTCTTTACTACTGTGGAGTTTCTATTGAAACATCTTCAGGTAAGAACGATGTTCTTTATGACGATTTAAAGAATCCCACGGGGATAAAAGGAAACATTAAGTGCGTAAAAAATAAAATAACAGTACCTTTCCAGTCCTGTGAATTTCAGCTCCTATACAACGAGGGGCTGGAGCGTAAATATGGCCTAACTAAGTACGCTCATAAACAAGGACAGGTTAAAGCCCCCTCAAGTGGATGGTACTCTTTAGACGGTGAAAGTAAATCTCGTGCGTCTGCAATGGATGATATTATTGTAGAGAAGGTAGAAAACGGAGAGTTAAAATGAATTTAGTTCCTAACTTAAAAAGGGTTATAATTGAGCGGCGAAAAGCTGAAGAAATTTCCGCTGGCGGCATTTTCATGCCGGAAGCAGCTAAAGAGGATTTAAATGAGGGTGTTATTGTTGCTGTTGCAGAGGCTGATGCGCTGTTTAAGGTTGGCACGTATGTTATTTTTAATGCGTTTTCAGGAACTGAAGTTATTGATGATGGTTTGTCCTACCTTGTAATATCAGAAGAGGACATTATTGTTAATAGGACAGATGTATGAAAGTTTACAAACTAAATAAATTTGCCGACTCTCGAGGGTGGAGTTTAAATGATGTTTATGGAATGGCGCCCTTCCAATTAGGCACAGTTATGGGTTGTAATGGGCACTGTAAAACCTGTAACAGCACTCAAGTGAACTATTCCATTCTATATCCCGGAGTAGTTAAAGCATGGCACCGCCACAAGTGCCAAGATGATTACTTCTGTGTAATTAAGGGAATGGCTCAGATTGGTGTATATAACGAAAAGACTGGAGAAGCAACTAAGATTTTCGCTGGGGAGCACAATCCATGTGTAGTACGTATTGAAGCTGGGGAATGGCACGGATTAACTCCTGTCGGAAATGAATCATGCGGACTATTATATTATGTGACCTGTAAATACAACCCATCAGACCCTGATGAGGAGAGAGCTGATTTCGATGCTTTCGTAGGGGCTGAATGGTGGGCACCAGAATTTAAATGATAACGTATCTCGTGTTTTTTGGAATGATGATTCCTCCTGTGATTTCTCTCATGGGCTCTGTACTGGCGCTAACCTCTTTCTCAGAACTCTCTGAGGCTAGTAAAACGCAAGAGAAAGCTACCAAGAGTGCTGAAACTTCCAAGAGGGGGAAGGTTAATGTAGTTTCTGATTTCAGTGAAGAGTATAGACTTCCTGAAATTTCTTGGAGTGAGTAGACCCAAAGTCCTAAATACAGCAGGAGTTATACTATGAATTTATTTCACTATTGGACAGAACAATTAAACGAAAAAAAGCATTCCGGTCACCATAAAAAGGATAAGGAAGGGAAAAAAGCGGCTTTCGACCCACGAAAGACTAAAATCCCGTTATTTCCCGATATTAAGACAGCCTTAGGAAAGGCTGACTATGGTCAAATTTTTACCACGCCTCAAGCGAATGATATTTATGTGATTACTAGAGGTACCTGGGGAGATAAATCAAAAGATAAGGTTGTTAAAAGCTTCCCAGTTGGCACGCCATATTCGGAAATTAAGGGTTTCTCAAAACGCACTAAGAGCAAACATGGCGGAAAGAGCGTGAAGAAAGGGGAAAAGGGTAGAGAAGAGGCTGGTTTTGCTACGAAAGCTAAGAAAGATAAAACTAAGAACTTTAAGCCTATAAACTAATGGTACGTAATTATATTCCTAAAAGGTCATTTTTTGAACCTAATCGAATCCATAAAATAGCTAAGGATATTCTTAAGGATTGTGGAAAGGATAGGGATAGGGCGCTAGAAACTTTTGAATTTTTCAAAGATATGGTATTAAACAATCCGGAAGATGATAAAGCGAAAACTGAATTAATACACGCTCTAAACCTCTCAATGGATGCTAATGATAAAAGCGTTAAGGTCCTTGAGTTAATGATAAAAATGACGCAGTCAGAAATGAAGACTGCCCCTAAGAAAGCTGAATCGTTTTCTTTCGACGACTTAAAAAATAATAAATGAACCATTATATTGTTTATAACCCACAAGTAGATGAATTTGTAAAAATAAATAAGCTTGATGGGAAGACGCTTCTCAATAAAATAGATTCTTATGCTGAGTTTTTATCCGTAGAAGCTACAGGAATTTCGGATTACTTAAGGAAAGTGGTCTTCGATTTCGTGAAAGACTCGAAAAAGTTTGACATGGATGAATGTTTGGAGTCTTTATTCGAGTGTGTAGTGGAAGCTTATCCCCCTTTACAAATTGAACTTGTCTGCAAAGCTATTAATGAGGGAGAGGAAGATTCTGAGAAAGCGGAGCGAACCAAAACTTTATCTCAAATCGACAAGATTAAATCTAGAATAGCAAAGAAGCTCATAGGGCAAGACGAAGCCCTTGAAGAATGTCTAAACGCTATTAAGTTAATATCCAGCGGACTAGAGGACTACGTATCTCTCTTTTTTATTGGACCAACAGGTGTTGGAAAAACTGAGCTTTCTAAATTACTAGCAGAAGAGTACCTAGGAAGCAATAAGAAATTATTAAAGATAAATTGTGGTGAGTACTCTATCTCTCACGAGAACGCTAAATTGATAGGGTCCCCTCCTGGTTATGTAGGACATAGCGAGAAGGGTATTTTAGCGGAAAAAGCATCTGAATCATCTGAGTGGATTATATGTTTTGACGAGATTGAAAAGGCGCACGACAAATTAATTAACTTGCTTCTTAACTTACTCGATGAGGGTAAGGTCACGGACAATCATGGTAATGCTTTGGACTTCACTAAGTCTATATTTGTGTTCACTAGCAACATAGGGTTAAAAGGGACCGTGGGCAGAAAGCAAGTAGGGTTTGACGCAGGACCTGTGAGTTATGAAGAAGCTAAGGAGGAAATTCAGGAGCAGTTTGAAGATAAGTTTAGCCCTGAGTTCAGGAATAGGATAGATTCAGTTATATACTTTAACCAGTTAACTAAGAAAGACGTGGCTGTAATTGTAAAAAACCAACTGAAAAAACTTCCTATAAAGTATTCTAAAAAGGTATCCCATTTTGTAATAGACAATGCTTTTTGCCCTCAGTTCGGAGCTCGTAACGTGAAAAGATTCATTAAGAATAAT
>CAZMDZ010000334.1:0-4292 GCA_964565175.1 uncultured Planctomycetales bacterium | reverse complement strand
GGAGCGGACTTGCGGGAGGAAGTGGTGCCGACGTTAGGCCTTAATGCGAACGTCAACACCGGCAGACAACACCAAACGGTTGAGTGCGTCTACGGTCTGGGGAGTTGGATCCAGCAGGTAAAGCAAGCGCTTATGGGTGCGGATCTCAAATTGCTCCCGAGCCTTTTTATTCACGTGCGGCGAGCGCAATACGGTGTAACGCTCAACCCTCGTCGGAAGAGGAATCGGGCCTGAAACCTGCACACCAGTGAGCCGCGCAGCCTCCATAATCGACTCCGTTGCCTGATCGATTGCCTCGTGATCGTAGGCTTCGAGTCGGATCTTGATCTTCTGAACCATGGGTATGTACCGCAAGCTCCGTCTCATCTATCCGCTGCAACGGCTTAAGTGCCCGGTTGCAGTAAGGTTCAGATTCCACGGAGCTGTCCCGGAATTGGGCCAAGTATTCTAATAGTCGTCTTCCAGGGGTCAAGCGGAACCCTGGAAAACGGCTAACAAAGCCCCAGAGATTCCATAATTTCAGTTTTTCTCGACTCGGAGGGCGCAGCGAAGCCCGCAGGCTCCAGCGAAAACTCCCCTTTGCCCTGAGTCAGGCTTCTCAACTTAGTCGAATAGGCAAACATTTCCGAAAGCGGCGCTTTGGCGCGGACCTCAGAAAGCTCCAGATCGATACCCAGAATCTCGCCTCCGCGGGAATTCAGATCGGAGAGGACACCACTCATGTGACTTTCGGGCACCCGCACGACCACATTCATGATGGGCTCCCGCAATTCGGTGTGCCCCTGAAGGGCGTTGGCCATAGCCCTAGTCAGCGCTCCAGCAACGGCTTGCACTCCTGGGTTGTCAGTCTCGGGCCGCCAGCTGACGGCATCCACGGTAACTTTTACTCCAGCCAATGGAAAGCCCATCGGCCCAGCCTCGTGCTGCAAACTGGCCGGACTTATTTCCGACCGAATGGTAGCCGGCAAATTCTCCCAGCAAGCTCCTGGCTCAAAGTGAATGGTTGTCCCTTCCATCGGCACCAAATGAACCGCCACTTCCACCCGCTGAGATCCGTCATCGGTGGGAACTTCGACGGCGCCTTGGCCCTCACATTTATCGAGAAGCGCCTCTCGATAAGAGACCTGAGGCTTGCCGGTCAAGGCGTGCACCCCAAACTCGGCCTCGAGACGGTGAAGGACGACCTCTAGGTGCAACTCCCCCATGCCGGCAAGCATCGCTTGGCCGGTGTCCTCGTCGACGGTGGCATGAAGAGTTGGGTCCTCACGATCCAAAAGCTCCAGAGCCTCTAGCATGCGCTCGGTTTGCGATGGCTCAGCCGCCTCCACCGTGAGCTTCATGACGGAGTCGGGGAAGTCCATCTCCTCGAGCAAAGCCTCTTTGCCCTTCAAGCACAAGGTGTCGCCAGTTTGGGCAAACTTTAATCCGGCCACAGCAACGATGGACCCAGGTCCTGCCTCTTCAAGCTGCTCCCGGTGCTCGGCATGCATGCGCAGGATTCGGCCGATGCGCTCGACCCGGCCATTACGTGCAACCACCATGCGCTGGCGCTCCTTTAGAGTCCCGGAATAAACACGAAGGTAGTGAAGGTCGCCGTACTTTTCGTGGAAGATTTTGAACACCAAGGCGACTGGGTCAGCCTTGGGATCTGGCTCGCAAGAGATGCCCTCGCCCTCGAGGTTCTTCGCGCCCACTGCCCCTCGTTGCAACGGCGAGGGCATCCATTCCACCACTCCATCTAATAACGGCTGAACGCCAATGTTGCGTAGGGCGGCGCCGTAAAGGACGGGAACTAATGTTCGATTCGCTACCGCCAGGCGCAGCCCTTGATGGATCTGATCAACATTGAGTGTTCCGGCCTCGAGGTATGCATCCGTCAGCTCTTCGCTGCACTCCGCAATTTCCGAACACATGATGTCGCGCGCGGCTTCCGCAGATTCTTTCAAGTGTTCGGGAATAGCACTGCGAATGACCTCCTGGCCTTGATCGCCCTGCCACTTAACCGCCTCCATAGCGATCAAGTCCACCACGCCGACAAATTCGTCGCCAGCCCCAATCGGCAACTGCACCGCCACGGGCGCCAAGCCAAGTCGTTGTCGCACCGATGCCAATGCACGGTCGCCATCCGCCCCCAAACGGTCCATCTTGTTAATGAACAACAGTAACGGAACCGAATGGCGCTGAGCCTGCCGCAAGACGGTTTCGGTTTGTGGCTGCACCCCAGCCACTGCGTCCAAAACGACAATTGCGCTATCGAGCACCACCTCAACGGTAAAATCGACGTGGCCTGGCGTATCGATAATCTGAAGGAAATAATCCCGCCACCGGCAGGTGGTCGCGGCGGCGGTAATGGTTATGCCACGCTCCCGCTCCTCTGCCATCCAATCCATGGTGGCAGTGCCGTCGTGTACTTCCCCGATGCGGTGCTCCCCCCCGGTGTAGAACAGAATGCGCTCTGTCACCGTTGTTTTTCCCGCATCGATGTGGGCGACCACACCGATATTGCGCACGCGCGCCAGATCCATGACCGAATTCTACGCAGGCGGATCGAGGAATTCCGCGTTCAAACGCAGATACTCTTCAGCCCAGTAGTATCCATCGAGCAAGGAGTCATCGCGCTTGCCCAACAGAGCGCATGCAGCATGCAAAGCCTCGATGCTTGCCAAACCATTCCCTGGATCGTCAAAGGTTGACGACCTTCGCGGATATGCGGTTCGCATTCCAGCTGGCAATCTCCGCAATCGCATGTCGCCGCTTACCCCGCGCAATACCCGCGGCAAATCGCGCCAAGAGGAATCGATCAACAACAAGGGACGATCTTGATCTTCGGGCGAAAGCACCTCTCCATCGGGGTGCAACAAAACAACATCGCCCACTTCAACCCGGTCCCCGATTGCGCAATGGATCCAACGAACCGGCAAATTGGCTCGATCCCGCAAAGGAGTGAGTGAGCACTTTTTTGGCGACTCCTTGTTCAGTCGGAGAAGGATGAGATCGTGGTCCATGGCACAAAAAAACGGGCGGCCGCAATGGCCGCCCGTGGTTCCAGCCCGAAAGCTGACTGCCTAGAAGGCGAAGTGGCTGAAGGCGCGGTTGGCCTCGGCCATCTTGTGCACGTTTTCCTTCCACTGGACCGAAGCTCCAGTGTTGTTACAGGCATCCACCAGTTCGGCGGACAGACGACGTGCCATCGGCATACCCTTTTTCTTGCGGGCGTTACCAATGATCCAGCGAATGCCCAGAGCCTGAGCACGCTTTGGCGACACTTCACGCGGCACCTGATAGTTCGAACCGCCAACTCGCTTGGAACGAACTTCAACGCGTGGCATCACGTTTTCGAGCGCAGTCACAAAGACCTGCTCCTCGGGAACGTCTTCGAGCTTCTTGGAAGCTGCTTGGCAGGCTTCGTAGAAGATCTCCATGGCGACGCTCTTCTTACCACTGTTCATAATCTGGTTGATGAACTTGGTGGCAACCATGGATCCGTAGCGCGGATCCGGGTTTTGGTACTTAGACGTGGATTTGTAATTACGTGGCATTTTGCTACTCCGCTAAACAGTACTAGCTCCGACGGGCTCCATACTTGGAACGGCTCTGCTTTCGATCATCAACACCTGCGCAGTCCAAAGTACCGCGGACGATGTGATAGCGGACACCAGGTAGGTCACGGACACGACCGCCGCGCACCAACACAATGGAGTGCTCCTGCAGGTTATGGCCTTCACCACCGATGTATGCGGTGATTTCTTTGCCGTTGGACAGGCGTACACGAGCGACCTTACGCAAAGCCGAGTTCGGCTTCTTCGGGGTCATGGTCTTGACCTGCGTGCAGACGCCGCGCTTCTGCGGGCACTTGTCCAGCACAGGGCTTTTGGACTTCTTCCGGATGGGCTTGCGGCCCTTGCGGACGAGTTGGTTGATGGTTGGCATGTTTACGAAATCAAACCTGTCTTCGGGCAGGAATGGGCGTCAAATTTTACGGGATTTGACGCTCTAGTCAAGCCTCGTCAGGCAATCTCCTGCCTAACGAGGCTATTCTTGGGCATTATTCGGCCGACTCCTCGGATTTGGCCTCATCCTGGGCGACTGCAGCCTCTGCAGTCGGCGTTTCCGCGGGCATCGGCAAATCGCCACCGGATGGCAATTCAGCCATGGCGTCTGCGAATTGGGAGAAATCGACGGTCTTCTGGACCCGAGTGCGGAGCAAGCCGCGGAAGCCGGTACCAGCTGGAATCAAGTTGCCAAGGGTGACGTTTTCCTTCAGGCCCAACAGCTGGTCGACCTTGCCGCGC
>CAZMDZ010000333.1:0-4297 GCA_964565175.1 uncultured Planctomycetales bacterium | reverse complement strand
GAACAATAGATGAGAATAGTAGCTTCCGTCGCTTTAGCGGCGGTAGCGGTGGATTAGGGGGTGCCTGGTTCAGCAAGAATTTAGCCTTGCACACCTCTAAGAAAATTATCAATAGTTGTTAACGTTCAAATTGCCATCGTGCAAATCACCCAAATTTGAATCATTCGATTTTGGTGAAACGACCGCACTGTCGTCGTAAAAACCGCTCATTTTTGTCGTAATATTTTGTGTTGATATGATGTAGTTGCCCTTTTTTCCTGAAGAATGCGCATCAAAAATCTCTCTTTGTGGTCGTATGACGTTAAAAAAATAGGATGTTTTTGGTTGATTGGTGTTTGGAAAACAGTTCAAAGGACCAAAGCGGTCGTAGTATTTGCACAGGTTATGATGATAATGGTCGATTTTACGGTTTGGTAATCCGTTTAAAAGTACGACGCGGTTGTTCAAAATGGGAAGTCGTCTATAAACTTATCGGCAGATGTAACGTTGCAATTTTGCTTTTTGGATTTCACTTCATTTTTCATACGTCTTATTTTTTCATCGTATATATCTAGCAGTGAATCTATGATCGTAACTGTAAAATTTGCGACAGTACTTACATCTTCTGCGCTCCAGTCATCGGGAATTTCAATTTTTAGGTGATTTTTCATTTTTTATTTGCCTTTCATTTTTTGTAAATTTTACGTGTCGAGGTCATATTCTGTTCGCCAATGAGGTTGCAGAAGCACGCTGTTTACTTGTTTTAGATCGACAGTTTTTGTGCGGTCGCGTACTGCTTCTAGTAGTGTTCCAAGGCACAAATTTCTTGCGCGTCTTAAGACACCTTCGCTGGATCTTACGATGAGGCCTAAAGCCTCTGGAGTAAATGTACTGTGGGCTAAAGCTACTTTGTCAAGTTGTTGTTGTATAAATGTAGTGGTATCATCTGGTGCCAGTTTTGGCATTAGTACAGAGTATGTCACACGGCTTTTTATGTCTTCGTTGACGGTTAAAGATAATTTGGATAGCAGTCTTGGCTGCGCAATTAAAATAAGGTTGTGATTTTTGGGAAAGTCCTCAAACAAAAGTCTTAATCGGCGTAGCGAATCAATATCCATCAGGTGCGTGTCGTCGATAATTGGCACTAACATTTTGCCCAGGTGATTGATGCGTGCGGCTTCTTCGATGAGTCTTTTTTCGCATGTGTGGTTTTCTCCTTTTGTGTCAATTTGAAACGCTTCGCATAAGATTCTTAAGGTACTAAAATAGGTGTGCATGGTTCGATTGACTGTCGGAGTTATCATCCGTTTTTGGTCGTGCTTAACCACTGCTTCTTTGATGACACTTTTTCCTGTGCCAGGCTCGCCTAAAATAAGACACAAACCTCCTTGTTGAGAGTGGACTTTGAGAGCTTCAAAGATCTCCTGTTGTCGCTTAAGCAGTTGAATATCTTCGTGACTAAAGGGATTTCGGTCTAAACCGAAGTACGAGCGTATCATTTGCTATTCTCCTTCTTAGGTTTGCGATCATTTGCAATAAAATCCACTCGTCTAGCTTGTCCCATGCGTTCGCCTTTGTAATAGACAATAGCTTTGTCGAACTTCAAACGGTTGTAGCGAATCTGAATTTTTCGTTGCCTTAAATCTCTGGGAGCTTCAAATCTAATACTTTTAAAAGAAAACGTGTTATCGTTTAAAACAGTCCTGTCTTCTTCGACAAAAAACAATTCATCGTTGACTTCATTAGGCGGAAGGTAGCGTATACGCGAGAGGTCTAGGCCGAAACGATCGATTGGTCGCATTCCAAGTGTGGAGTGTTTGCGTGCATTGTAATCGTCTTCGACCCAAGTAGAGAATGCGCGGTTAAGAGCTTCTAAGCTTGAAAGATCAAGCGAACGAGACAAAAAGTTTTGACGCACAGTACGAAAGAAACGCTCGACTTTTCCTTTGGCTGCGCCGTCGCGAACAGGTGCATGACAAAGAAGGCAACCCAAACGTGTACAGATTTGAGAAATTTCTTTGGAAGTGTAAATAGAGCCGTTATCCACGTATATTGCTTCTGGTACGCCTCTTTTGTACAAGGCGCTTCTTAGAGTTTTGATAAGAGTGTCAGTATTTTCGTTTAAGAAAAATTCACCGTGACAACACACGCGGCTGGCATCGTCGATAAAAGCAATTAGCTTTGTCTGGACGTTATTCGAGCCGTTTTTGACGTACGGACCAAACATGGTATCCGCTTGCCACATTTCGTTGGCGTGAGCTTTTGCAAAGGCGAGCCTACGTTTATCTTGAGTCTGTGCCTGCGGTTTAAACAAATCGTATCGATTGACAAACCTACAAAAAGAAGTACGAGACACCTCGTTAGGACTGAGGAATCCCCGTTCAATACAAGCGCGATAAACAGCAAATTTGCTTTGCCTTTTGCCGTGAAAAAAGGGCTTTACTTGCTCAATTGCCTCTAGGAGTTTTTCCGGTTCTATTTTGCGTGCGCGACCTTTATCGCTGCGTGGTTTTGGTTTTATCGTAGTAATACCGCCTTTTTTGTAGCGATAGTTCCATGTTGAAATCGTGCGCCAAGTGAATTGAAATTTTTCGCCCTCTTCATCGGTAAACACCATTGTGCTAACGTGCTTTATTTTGTCTCTAATTGTATTGCCGGGAGCAAACTCAATTGCTCCCAAAACTCTCATTTTTAAATAGGGGGTGATTCGTTTCATTTTTTTCCTCCTGTTTTTCTGGAAACAACCAGCGAAAGAAGGATAGACCAAACCCGTACGCAGTACGCATTAACATCTGGTGTTGTCGGTTATTTTCATTTTGCGGCATCAGAAAAGTTACAATGGCAAAACGACCAAAATATGAAAGCGAACCAACCGATTTTTATTGCAGCAACGCCGTTTGAAAATGATTTTGAAAACTTGAAAAAGGACAATCCGCAAAAGGAAAAACGCTACGAAAGTGCTCTAGCAACTGAGTCATTGGCTCTTTCGAAAACGAATTTGGAGGTGGACGTTCTCGAAGTAATAGAGCACGAATATGAATTTGCGAATTCAAAACCCTACGCCAAATTCGATACCCATTTGACAAAGTAAAGTCTTTTGCAAACCGTTCCCACGCCGCTTTTCGAGACATGCCATCTAACAACACCGCCAAAATATAGGCCCACAATGTTCTCGTTCTAACAACAAAACCTCTAAGTACATCATCACGAAAAACTGAAAACGTCTGTCCACAGCCTTTTTTACGAAATCGATTAGAACAGAAAAAACGACAACCTCTGACAACGTATTTGTCGCCAACTTCAGAATATCCACGCAAATATCCATGGCAAATGAGAAAACCAACTTTCCCGCAATGACGACAAGAAACAAATTTTATCTCATTTTGGTATTGAAACAGCTTAAACTCGCTGCTAAAGTACTTCTTGCCTTTAGGGGTACGCATATTGTTTTGTCTTCGTAAACTAAACTTTATGCGTTTTTTTTATCTAAAACAAAATTCTCTCACTACTCCAGTTAAAACACTGAAACGAACCAACGACTATCAACCAAATTAACGCTGCATTCATAACCAATTTGCACAACCCTAATTAAGTACAAAAAGAGAGCAAAATACGACCAAAGCTTGGTTTTTAACAAATAGAATACGCAAACAACTACGAATTGTCGAGCCCGTAATTAAGCATGAACACGCTTTTGAACTTTTAGAAATTCGACGGATAATTTCTGAAAATCCCGAGATACTTTCTTTGGTTTATGAGGACCTAATTTTAGGTTTGAAAGACCCAGATTTAGGTCGTTACGGCATGATGACTGCCGATCAAGTTATTTTTTCAAGCATCATCAAACAAATGAATGGTTACAGTTACGAGATGCTCGCTTTTCATTTGGAAGACTCCAAAAGCTACCGCAGGTTTTGTGGATTTGGAATAGCAGATGAAATACCTTCGAAATCAACTCTACAACGAGATTTCAAAAAAATCCGTCCTGAAACATTAGAAGAGATAAATAAAATTCTTATGCGATTCGCAGCTGAAAAAGGCATTGAAAAAGGACGAAAGGCCCGAGTGGACTGCACTGTTGTGGAAACCAATATTCACAAACCATTTGATTCTTCGCTTTTATATGATGTAGTTCGTGTGTTAGCAAGGCTGACTCATAGAAACAAAGAAGTTTTTAATCTCACAATTAAATTTGTAAATCACAGTCGTCGAGCAAAAAAAACTGCACACAAGATTTTGAACACACGTGGAACAGAAAAAAAGATACGCCCATATGAGGTGTTGTTGAATATTGCATCAAATACAATAGGGTATGCAA
>CAZMDZ010000332.1:0-4329 GCA_964565175.1 uncultured Planctomycetales bacterium | reverse complement strand
ACGTCAATCAGCTTCAAGGCGCCACTGCGAATCATGTCAATGGGGTGATCCGGCCGGGGTCGGTGGGAGTAGATGAAATGTCGGCCAAAGTCGACGCCCAGGTCGGTGGCCGGACTCGATTTCTTGAAGGGCAAAGGGAAGCCGTGCACTTGGAAATTGGGCGCCTCGCCTGTCCATGCCGCCACCGTCGGAAGGATGTCGATTAACTGCACCGGCTTTTCGACTTCGAGCTTGGATGGCACTCCAGGCCCACGCACGATCAACGGCACGTTGACCATTTCTTCGAATTCCGACCGCCCATGCAGCCATTGCTGATGCTCGAAGAACTCCTCGCCGTGGTCCGAGGTGATGATCAAATAATCACGTTCCGGAGAGTAGTAGCCGCGCTCTTCCATCCATTTCAACTGCTTGCCGACGCGGTCGTCGACAAAGCGAATCTCGGCGTCATAGCGGCGCAGCAAATCCTGACGCGTGGCTTCAGGGAGTTCGGTCTGCTCGAATCCAACCACCGGGAACGGCGGATGATCGGTGGCCGCAAACAGCGGGCTTTCGTCAACGTGGATCGCGCTCAAGCCGCCGTCGAAGAGCAGGTCTTCGGGTGCTTCGTATGGATCGTGCGGGTCTAAGTAGTGGAAGTACAAGAACCTCGGCACCGCCGCATCTTGAGTGTTGAGCCAACTGCGGATTTCATCGTTGACGCGGTCGGCATCGGCGTCGGGGATTCCGCGGTCGTAGCTGCCCAAAAGCATCAGCAGCACGCGTTTGGCAGCCAAGGAGCCGCGATTCCACAAGTAAGTGGCGCAGGTCTGGTCGCGGAAACTGCCGGAGATCGACCAAAAGTAATCAAAGCCGTTGTCGAAGCCAAAAGTAGGCGACACCTGCGGGTTGGCTGAAAAGGCCGCACATTGATAGCCGCGTTCATTCAACATCGACGGCAGCGTTTTCAGCTTGGAGGACAGCCGGTCAAACGGCGTGGCGACGCCATGACTTTGCGGGAACAGCCCCGACATCATCGATGCCACCGATGGCCGCGTCCATGGCGCTTGCGCATAAGCGTTGCGGAACAGAGTGCCGTTGGTAGCGATGCTGTCGAGTTCAGGCGAAGTCGCTTTGCCATCGACGCTGTGGCCGTACGCCGAAAGGTGGTCGGCGCGCAGCGTATCGATGACCAAAAGAACGACGTTGGCGGGGCGCTCAGCTTCGCTGCCGGTCCAAGGTTGGCCTTCGCTACTTGGCGTGGAGGGCGGGAAAATCCAGCACAGGAAGACGCCAGCGAGCATGGTGGATTGCAGTCGCCGCTGCGCCGAGACTGTCACCCTCTGGTAAACGGTGAACAGCAAAAAGCTCAGGACCAAAGCCACGCCCATGGCAACGGCGGCTCGGGTCATCGTCGAAGGCAACAGTTCAAAAACCGCGGCCGATTTAAAGGTTTGATAGCCAGTTACCAAGGTCAGCGTGCCGACTCGAGCCCAAAAAGCGGGCCGTGGCGATTTACGCAGCACCAACCATGCGCCGACGGCCAAGATTGCCGCCAATCCTGCCGTGCGCAAGCCTACCGTCGGCATGCCGAGGGAAAAGGCGTTGAGTGGGAAGCCCTCTTTCCAGGCGACGAACCAGCCCTCGAAAAAGCCGATCCACAGGCCTATGAGTAGAGTTCCTAGGAACCCTCCAGAGTGGGAAATGTCCGCTCCAGATGCGCCACTCGAGGTGGGTGTGTCCTCTTCCGATGCGTCGGTCAAGCCGGATCCAGTTTGGTCCATGATGGGGCGGATTTTAGGTGGGTTGGGGATAGGGATCAAATCGCGGGCTTTGCCCAAAGTCGGCCGGTGGGGGCCCCGCGATGCCCTGTATAATGCGCGGTCATAGATCACTGCCGATGCCTAAAAAAGAGCCAAAACCGTCGTGGTTAAAGATGCGTCTGCCCGCTGGGGAGACCGTGTCTAAGCTGCGCAACTCTTTGCGGGAAAAGGCGTTGTATACGGTCTGCGAAGAGGCGCGCTGCCCTAATCAGGGTGAATGCTGGAGCCAGGGCACCGCGACCATCATGTTGATGGGAGACGTCTGCACTCGTGGCTGCCGCTTCTGCGCGGTCAAAACAGGCAATCCGCGCGGTTGGCTGGATCTGCAAGAGCCGGAAAAAGTCTCGCGCATGGCCGAGATTTCAGAGCTGCGCTACTTGGTGCTGACCTCGGTTGATCGCGACGATCTGAGCGACCACGGTGCTGGCCATTACGCCGAAACCATCCGTCGCTTGAAGGCCAAGCGCGCTGAATTGCTGGTTGAAGCGCTGGTGCCTGATTTCCAAGGCCGCGCCGACTGCGTGCACACTCTTTGCGACAGCGGCGTCGACGTTTATGCCCACAACATTGAGACCGTCGAAAGCTTGCATCGTCGGGTGCGCGATGTGCGTGCGACTTATGCTCAGTCGTTGGACACCTTGGCCGAAGCCAAGCGTCATCGCGCTGGCGTGATCACCAAGTCGTCGATCATGCTCGGGTTGGGTGAAACCGAAACCGAGTTGCGCCAGGCAATGAAAGACTTGCGCGCGGCGGATGTCGACATTTTGACCTTAGGTCAGTATTTGCAACCGAACGCCAAGTTGTTGGATGTGGTGCGTTACGTCACGCCCGAGGAATTCGACAACTTCAAGCAAATGGCCGAGGAAGAATTCGGCTTTGCTTACTGCGCTTCAGGGCCGTTGGTGCGGTCTTCTTACAAAGCAGCTGAGAACTTTGTTCTGAGCAAACTCACTCCGACTACCACTACCGAAGCCGGGAGCATGGTGGTCTAAACGCACATGATCCAAACCCAATCTTTCATGAGCGACACATTGCAAATCATCGACGCCGACGGCAACAAGGTCGGCACCGTGCCGCGGTTGAAAACCGAGGTTCTGGTGCAGATGTACAAAGCCATGGTGCGCACTCGTGCTTTTGACGACCGTTGCATTAAGTTGCAGCGTACTGGTCGCATTGGCTTTTCGGTGCCCAACCGCGGAATTGAAGCCACCAGTGTTGGTGCTGCCGCCGCGCTGGACATTGCCCAAGACTGGGTTGCACCTCACTATCGCGACTTCGGCATTCCGCTGTACCACGGCGTCAAGGCTGAATCGATGATGGACAACATGTTCGGCAACGTCGACGACAGCGCCGTCGGTCGGCAAATGCCGGTGCACTTCAGCTTTGTTGAGCCGTTGAAGTACTTGTCGATCAGCTCGCCGCTGGGCACCCAGATTCCGCAAGCGGTTGGCATCGCCATGGCGATGAAGAAGCGCGGGGAATCGGGCGTTTGCTTGACGACTTTTGGTGATGGCTCGACCAACACTTTGGGTTTTCATTCCGGCATGAACTTCGCGGGCGTGTTTGGCTCGCCGGTGATTTTCTTGTGTCAGAACAATGGCTGGGCGATTTCCTGCCCGACCGAAAAGCAGACGGCCAGTGAAAACTTCGCGATTAAGGGCGAGGCTTACGGCATCCCCGGCATTCGCGTCGACGGCAACGATGTGTTGGCGATGTATCGCGCGATTAGTCAGGCGATCAAGCGCGCTCGTGCCGGTGAAGGTCCAACGCTGATTGAGGCGGTCACCTTCCGTTTGGGCGGTCACTCGACCTCGGATGATCCATCGAAGTACGTGCCGCAAGCCGACACCGAAGCCTGGGAGGCGCGGTGCCCGATCGAGCGTTTCCGCAAGTGGATGATTGCCGAAGGCAAGATGACCGAAGCCGAAGCCGAGCAGATTGCTGCCGAGGCTGATGCGGAAATGATGGATGCCGCCAAGACCTCGATGGCCAAGCCGGTGCCGTCGCTGGAAACCGTCTTTAGCGATGTCTTCGAAATCATGCCGAAGCATCTGCGCAAGCAGGCCGATTTTTGCATCGGTCACTATTCCTCGCGCGGCGAGGGCGTCAACGAAAAAGGAGAATTCCCGCTGTGAGCGAAGACGTCGGGCCGAAGGGCGGCGTGTTTTTGGCTACCGACGGTTTGACTTCTGAATTTGGCGAAGAGCGTTGTTTTGATACGCCGCTGAGTGAAGACGGCATCATTGGCGTCGGCGTTGGCTTGGCGATGAATGAAATGAAGCCGGTTTGTGAAATTCAATTCCAGGATTTCATTTTCCCGGCGTTTGACCAGATTGTGAGTGAAGCGGCGAAGATGCGCTATCGCTCCGGCGGTCAATACACCGTGCCGATGGTGGTGCGCACTCCTTATGGCGGCGGCATTCGCGGTGGTTTGTACCACTCGCAGTCGGGTGAGGCTTACTTTGCCCACACCCCGGGTTTGAAGGTAGTGATTCCTTCGACTCCGTACGACGCCAAGGGTTTGCTGATC
>CAZMDZ010000331.1:1059-4332 GCA_964565175.1 uncultured Planctomycetales bacterium | reverse complement strand
TCGCCAAGGAATCACAAGCCGATTTCACGCCGACCAAAGGGTGAAGTTCTGCGACCGCTTTCATTCTTGCTCCTCCTCCCGGCGCAGTGCTTCCAGTGTCACCGTAAGTTTTTTTTGGACTTCGATCACCTTCTCCGCTTGCCACAGCTTTTTGCGCAGGCGTTGGTTTTCACGCTCAAGCTTTTCAAGCGCAAGTCTGGATTCGCGCTTGGGATCTTTCTTTCGACCGCGCTTGACGTCGCTAAGTTCTTTGAGCGCTCCGCGTTCATAAAGCTTGCGCCATGATGCCAGGTGCGAGGAATAGAGCCCTTCTTTGCGGAGCAAGGCTCCAAGCTCGCCGGGGTTTTCACAGCGATTGGCTGCCTCGACGATGCGAAGTTTGTATTTCGCGGTGAAGGTGCGGCGTTTAGCTCGCGGCGTGACTTCGGGATCAGGTATCGAGTCGCCGCCCCTGGAAGGGGGCTCTCCGCTACGCTCCGATCCCCCTTCCAGGGGCGTGTTCTGCTGTCCGTATTGATGGTCCATGGGTGAGTTTCATCCGTCGCCCTCTACATTAATTGATTCGGGGAAGGTGTCTCACTGATATTGACACAGAGGGTTGCTTGATCACTGGAAGAATGAGGCTTGCTCGGTACCAGTTGAGGTCCTGCCCACCCCTATTAGTTGATTTTAATCTAAGCTCTCATTGCATCTACAATTAGAACTTTCACAATCTATTCTTTCCACAGCGTGACCTCAATCCCCTCCTTTGTAAGAAAATTCGCCAAAGCACTCCTGTAGCCATCAAAAATTTGGTTTTGCGAATCTTCAAAAAGCGAAAGCTCAGCTGGACGAAGCTCTGAACCATTGGGCATTGGTTCCATCAATTTCCCATCGCTGCGCTGTCGAGCCACGACATCTGCAGTGAATGCTTGGGCACTCTGTTGAAGCCTAGCTCGTTCACCAATCCAACCAAAAAAGATCTGTTGCACCTCTTCAGATTGCTGAGGAGTCAGAGAGATTTCTTTTTCCGATAGATACGAAAGAAGGCAATGCGGCTTAACTCCAAATGGATCACTTTCAAAGTGCAGCTTTTGTAAAGCACGTCTAGTGGGAGCATCCTCACGCCCCCAACGCCCTAGAATTCCGGTTACATAGATGGCCTCGGGTCCGCCCAATTCTCCTAACTCCACCCAATCAATACGATTTGGAAACCTTCCTAGAGATTTTTGCAGAGTTCGATCGAGCTCCTGTAGTCTTGTCAATCCCTCCTCAAACCCTGCACCCCAATTCCTTCTAGATGGCTCCAATACCTCCTCAAACTTAGAATAATACGCACCCAGCCGATTGGGGTCCGCCCACCAGCCGACGGCAGCAGTTGGCTCACCAGCAAATGAAACGTCTTGCCTACCATTCCCCCCTGGACCTTCAGTCTTATCAGGAGAACTCCGTGGAGCACTAGTGCCCTCCTCAATATGAGCCGATGAATCCACTGTGCTTTCTTCCTCAAGCGGGGTTGGGCTAGAAGTCCGCTCTGAAAGGACAAAGTATGCCGCCCCGACTAGCAGGGCGGCCACTAAAGTGATTAGTTTTGGATTCATTGATCTGAATCTGGGGGCTCAATGACTACATTGCAGTTTCCACAATAAAAAGTGGCGGAAACCGTGCCAATGTTTTGCCAAGACGTGTAGGTAGTGTTTCCAAACTCATCGACCGTTTGAGTACGACCAAAAATATCGTACTCGGGCTTCGAATCCAACGTACAACCCGCACTTGTCCTTCCCATTTGAGTAGTTATGGAACTGCTGCCGACTGGAGCCGCAGAGGGCCCATTGGGTCCAGTAGTAGCTAATTGGAAGCCAGACCACCATCCACCAGAGTAGGACACATTAAGAGTATAGGAATAGTTCCACTCGCAATTCGCCGGCGCGGTGCATACTGGAGGTTTGTCACAAAATCCACCAACTGATCCAATTAGGTTAACAGATCCGGAAATACCAAAGGTAGTGCTCCCACCGTCGGCAGTAGTTGTGGAAGGGTCGTTGGTCGCTGGGCAGAGACAATTGGCAACAAAGTCAGGAACACTTGCGGCCAAACTGAATCCAAATGGTATGGATAGCAATACAATTGCTAAAAGGCGTATTGATTTCATGATATTCATCAAGGCCAAATGGTCAAGACATTTCCTTCTACTTTCTATCGCCTTTCTTTCTTTTCGCCAGAAGTAGAGTTTGCAATGTCGAGGCATCAATCGCGCACGGACTCCATGGAACCACGCGCGTTTGGCCTTTGAGGTAGAGAGGGATTTGGTCGTCGTAGTTGGGGTCGTTGAAGTGGCCGCTTTGGCCGCCGGGGAGGACGGCGCGGGATTGGTCCCAGTTGCCGGTGTCCCAGACGACGCGCATCGATGGGCCCCAGACCACCTTTTTCCAATCGGCGTTGGCGCCGCCCATGGCGTTGACAGTGGTGGCGGAACCGGGAATGGCGTATGGGCCGCGAGTGAACTTGCCGCCGAGGATGGGGACTGCGTCGAGGTGGTGAGGTAGGGTCCAAGAGTGAAGATCCTGGCCGTAGGTCCAAGTGGAAAGATCATCACCGAATAAGGCGACGCCCTCTTGCCACGCCGCGTTTATTGCACTGCTGATTACGGTCGACAAATTTTCGACGGCTTGGGTTTGGACGTTGTCGGTCCAGTTGTACTTGGATTCGCCATCAAGCACCCGCAGCAGCTTCTGCCGTTGCAGGAAAGTCCACGGAGTTGGGATTTGATGCTTTTCCAGTTCATCGCCAAAGATGTGATTCCACAACTGGCGCTCGAACAACCAGAACAATGCTGCCTCACCCTCCACACGGTCGACGCCATCCCATTGCCGCAGCTTTACCAGCAAAGGATCGGCGTCGGCGTTGCTGAGTTGGGTGGGTAAAGAATCTAATAGGTGCAACGCATAGGCGTCTTGCACGTCGTATTGCGGACCGGCCAACGTTTCCGCTGTCCATCCGAGATCATTTTCTTTGATCGTAATCCCGGTCTCAGTCGCTTTGCCGGAATCATCGGATACGGAATTTCCGGGAAGTCGATGCAGCCCCGCCATGAGCAGTTCCGCAATGCGCTGCGCTCGGAACGGAGTGTCGTAATCCGCTTGCAAGTCCTCGCCGCCGCCCTCAACAAGGGTGTTTGCGGTGATGATGGTGTTGCTGCTGCCCGGAAGAATGCGTGGATTGGCGCTGGCAGCGGCCAACGAATCCCAGTGATATGACTCATCCCAAGCTGGCGACGGCAACCGCCCCATTTCA
>CAZMDZ010000331.1:0-1049 GCA_964565175.1 uncultured Planctomycetales bacterium | reverse complement strand
GCCGGCGGGCGGCCGAACAAAGTCCAGGCAATGGTGCCGTCGGTGTGGCCGATGACAATGTTTTGCGCCGGAGCTTGGTATTGATTGGCCGCAGCAATGGCTTGCTCCACAGTTTTCGCCCGCGCCAAATTCAAAAACGGGGTAAGTGGGTCTTCCAAGTGATATGCCGACCACAACAACGTCCGCGCTGGCAATCCGCGTTCATCATCCGGCGGCAACATCGGCCCAAGCTCGGTGGAATAAGTCACCACCTCCACCGCGTCCTCCCCATCCACCTGGATCAAATTCCGCTTTTCCACCAAATCCACCCACTGATCGCCGCGCCGTACCTGCTTGCCATCCTCGCTGACTTGCTCAAACAACAAATCATGATCATCCAACATCACGTTGGTAAACGCCCAAGCCAAATTCTGATTATGCCCCAGCACCACTCCTGGCACCCCGGCAATGCTCATCCCCGCCACCTCCATCTGCGGGCAGCGCAAGTGAATCTGATACCAAATCGACGGCAACCGCAATCCCAAGTGCGGATCATTCGCCACCAGCGCCGACCCATGCTCGGTCAACGCGCCTGAAACCGCCCAATTATTCGACCCGCCCGTAGTCGAGCCGCTTTGCTGATCCAAAGCTGGGGAAAGCTCCGCTCCATCACGCCCCCCCCTGCTCGCCGCCTCGGGAGCAACGCCGCCGGCATCATCGGGACTCGGCTGAGAAATCGCAACGCCCTCGGCCTTCCACTCCGGCTCATAAACCAAATCCATCAACCCATCCGGCACCGGCACCTCTTCCCCAATCCAATCCATCGCCGCATCAACCCCCAACTCCCGCAACACCTGATACCGCTCTTCCTCCACTCGCTTCCCAATAAACGACAAACTCACCGCCAACATCGCTGGCACGCACATCGAATCCACCGGCGTCCAAGGCTCCGGCTTCAATCCCGTCAACTGAAACAAAGGCTGCAAATCCTCCCCGCGCTGCTCCAACCAAGCATTCACGCCTTCCGCATAAACCTTCAACAACTCCAAAGAGTCCGGTCGCATCCCGGC
>CAZMDZ010000330.1:0-4347 GCA_964565175.1 uncultured Planctomycetales bacterium | reverse complement strand
CCAAAGTCGTGGCCGCGCGAGGCGGCGTTGCCGAAATGCTCCTTGAAGTAGGGGAGCATGGCGTCGAGTACCTGCGGGTCCACCGGCGTGGTGGCTTGGTGGTCCAGGTAGATCAGGCGGTTTTCGGTCATCAGTTTGTAGGCTTCGATTGTGGAGGGGGTCAGACCGACAGAATCGCCTTCTCCGCCACTGAATCGGATTGTTTGAGCAGGTCAGCCACGGTCATGTTGTCGAGCACTTTGCGAATGCTGTGCGTGACCTGGGTGAGTCCGTTTTGGATCAGGCATGACGCCTGAAGCGAGCAGTCGTCGCCGCAATCGGCGATCGCGACAGGGCCTTCGAGCACTTCGACAACGCGCGAAAGCGGCAGCGTCCTTGGCTCAGCGGAAAGGCGATAACCTCCTCCAGGGCCACGGGTTGCGTCGACGAGCCCGGCGCGGGACATATCCTTGAGTACCTCCGCGAGCAGGCGCTTGGGCAGCTTCAAGTCTTCCACGATTTCGCGGACACTACAGAACGCATCAGGATGGCTGGCCAAATAGGCCAAAGCCATCAATCCGTATTCTGAACGTCGAGTCAATCGAAGCATCTCTATAAAATAGCACCAAAATAGTGCCATACAAGGGTAAATCGCACGGATTTAGTGCTCTTTTTGCTCCGGAATTCCTTCAGAAGTTGACTTTATGGCCGCTATTCCCCGGATTTAGAGCGGACCCTTGAGCGCAGACGCTTGTCCGAACTGGTCCGTTTCAGCACATCGACCAACACCGACGGCATCCGAGTGGGGCGATGGGTGGTGCGATCCACGCAAGCAAGTTCCACACTTCCTGACGCGCAAAACTTGCCCGTTTCCGAGCACTCGATGCGATGGCTGAAGCGCAAGGTGGTGCCGGTCCAAGCCTCGATGCGGGTATGGATCAAGGCGATGTCGTCGTACTTCAGTGGCGTCCGGTAGTCGCACTCGGCGTGCCGCACCGGCAGGATGACGTGTTGCTCGTCCTCCAGATCGCGATAACGGATACCCTCCGTGCGCAGCCATTCCACGCGGCCCATCTCGAACAAAGCTAGGTACCGACCGTAGTAAAGCACGCCCATCGAATCGATGTCGCGGTAAAGAATCCGGTAGGTAGCCTGATGTTCGGGCATCCGGGGATTCTATCCTGTGCGGGGCCATTGGCCTTGCCCCACTCCTGTTGTGCATCCGGGCGCATACTCGGATCCCATTCATGACCACCCTCGTTCCTGCCGAATCCACTCGCGACCAAATCTTGAAGGTCGTTGGCTTTAGCTTCTTGCTGCCTGGACTCGGCCACCTCATCGCTGGCTGGCGAAAGGCTGGTTTTGCTTGGTTGGTGGTCTGCAATGGACTGCTGTTCCTTGGTCTGCACCTGGCTGGATTCTCCCAGTTTGATTATGGATTTCGCTGGGGAGGCAACCTGCCATTCGAGGTCCTCGTGCTGTTGCCCGAGTCCTTCAACTTCGGCGGAGTTCTGCTCCTCGCTCAATTCTTTGACAGTGTCGACCACGGCGGTCTCAATGTGGAGGCTTTGCCTTATCGGCAATTGGGCTACGTGCTCAGCGGAGCCGCTGGCATCTTGAGTATTCTTTCTGCACCCCATGCTGCTGGCCTGACTTTGATTCACTCGGAGCCGCTTCCGACCCATGCGAAGAAGCCCAGCTGTCATCCTGGCCTTGCGGCAATCGCCGCCATGCTCTTTCCTGGCCTTGGTCACTTTTTGATCGGCCGCCGCTTCAAGGCTTACCTGCTTGGCGGCACAGTGCTCGGCTTGTTTTTGCTGGGCATGGCCCTCGGCCACTTCGCCGACTTCGATCGCCAGCGCCACGCTTACTATTGGATCGGCCAAATGATGCTGGGATTGCCAGCTTGGTTGATTTATCTGCCGTTGCTGCCCTTGGAGATGGGCGGCGTTTATCCCTACCAAGACACCGGCTTTACTTTCACATCGGTGGCAGGCATGTTCAACGTCGTCGTCGCTCTTGACGCTTACCACCGCGCTGAGTTCGATTGGTTAAACGCCAAGAATTCCGATCATGGAGGCCGCGATGAGTAACGTTTTCGTTCAGTTCCTCTTTTTGCTGGTTTTCAGCCTAGCTTTGGCAATCGTCGTATCGGGCTACCGCGAAGACGATCCCAAACTGGTGATCAAAGGAATTCCGCGACGCATGTTTTTGTTCGCCGGCACTGTCGTCGGCATGGCAGTCGTGGCTTACGTCTTGGGTTCGACTTACTTATTCCCTGGCGCCTGAACGTTGGCCTCCCAGGTCTGGTCCTTGGCGGCCAAGTAGCCCAGCTCTTCGAGCATGCGCATTTTGTCTGAGCTAATTGCTGCCTGAGCACCACCCGAATTCAGCTGCGGCCGGAATGGGATCTCACCGGCATAGACCCCGCCAATGCGCCGCCCGCCCGATAGTGCGCGGTAAAACGGCATGCTGCTGGTGACGCCTTGGCTGGCTGGTTCAAGGCGAAGGGGCCAAGGGTCATTCAATCCGATTGCAGCCAGTAGCGAACCACCGATGCCATGGGCAGGTACGTGAGAGTCACTTTGTTTGGGCGCCACTCGATTGGGAGCAACCAAGGCAATGGGAACTCGGATCACCGCATCGTTGAAGCTGTGGCCATGTTCAAAGGAGCCCGCTTCCCAAAATTCTTCGCCGTGATCGGAGTGGAAAGCGAGTACGCCATCAGTCGGAACCATTTGCCGTAGCCATGGACCAAGTTCGCGATCCATGCGGCGCACTTCTTCGTAATAGCGCTGGCGGACAACGTCGCGATCAGTGGCGGACAAGTCAAAGAACTGTTTGCGTTCTTCGACGGTGTGATCCTCAAGGAAGAAGCTGACTAGGTCCAGGGAATCCAACGGATCAGGTTCTGGTCCATAGCGGTAGGGCAGGTGCGGCGCCATCAACTGCAGCACCAAAAAACGCGGACGCCCCTGATTCTGCTGCCACCAAGTTTGGGCGTGACTCAAGGCAACTTCAGTCTGATCATTGAGCCGCAAGTATTGTTCAAAGCCATGCGCAAACCCCGTCCAACTCTCTAGCATTGGACTTTGATGGATCATGGCGGTTGCATATCCATGCTGGCGAAAAACCTGCGCCAGCGTCATTTGATTGGCGTAAATCGGCGTGAGGTTACGCTCTTCCACGACCCCGGTTGCGTCGGGAGCAAAGCTGCCTCGCCCGGCGCCGTGTTCGGTCGGTTCCCGACCAGTAAAAAGCGAAGCGTAGGAGGGCAGGGTCCAGTTGCTTGGCGAAACGGCGTTGGTCCACAACTGCCCGCGTTGCAAAAAGGCTTTCAACTCCGGCGCGTATTCCAGTGCATCGGCGCGAAAAGTATCGACACTCAGCAGAATGACGTCGGGCATAGCGGCCGCCGTGCTGACTGGAGTGGTGTCACCCACAGTCGAAGCACGTTCTATGTCCAGGCTCCCAACCCAGGGTGCTTGCCAAGCCACCGGGTAATCATTGCTAGGCTTACTCCCCGGCACCGGGTTTCGGCTGACGAACTCCAGCCGCCCTGCCTCTGCTGGCACCTTAAGTTGAATCGGCCGCCACTCTTCACTGACCGTTTTGGGCGCCGCATCCCACTTCCACTGCGCCAACGATCGCAATTCAACGCCATCGTTCCAGAATACCTCGCAATGCAGCGGAGTATCAGCGTGGCCCAAATGCCGACGCACTGCAGTCTTCAGTACCCTTGGCTGCGGACTTGCCTCAAGCTTCGCCAAAAAGTGACTGGGAGTCGACGCCAAAAGTGAATCTCGGTAGTCGCCCAAGACTTCCGGTGCATTGGAACGCAGTCGTTGGACCTCGAGCGCGTGCCACGGAGTAAGGTGCTCGCTCTCGCCGTGTTGGACGCTGCCAACCACCGTTTCAACCGGTTGATCCAGCACGCCAGGAGCCCAAACTCCGGCGGGCAAGCCAGTCGCTTCAGATTCGGCTGGACCGCAGCTGAATCCTGCCCATCCAAGGCAAAGCAGGGTGCAAATCAGTGGTTGGCGGTTCATTCCGTTGGTGCGTCAGGTGGCAGGCCCAATGCGATGATAGTACCCCCCTGAGAGTCGGATCAGTTTGCCCTCAATTTCCAGCTCCATCAATTCTGGCATCAAGTCGTCGGGGCTGCGCCCCAATTCATGGGCCAAGGCTTCCAAGCTTAAATCGCCGCGATCCAAGACCTTCAGTAACGGTCCGCCAGCTTGCATCACTTCCTTTGGCAGGCAGAGCTCAAATTGCGCCAGCACATCTTGTACGTTTTCGGCGAAATGCGCACCCTCGCGCAGCAATTGATGCGGACCTCGCGAACATATGCCGTTGACCGGCCCGGGG
>CAZMDZ010000329.1:0-4469 GCA_964565175.1 uncultured Planctomycetales bacterium | reverse complement strand
CAATCAGTACCGAAGCTCAAGCGTCGCTGGCTTACTGCCCTTACCGGCTGGAATCGTGACCACAAAAACGCGGCCATATTCATCATCACCTAGCATCGGTCCATAGCGCGGATGCTCCACCAAGTTCTCCGCCTTACCACCCAACTTGGCGACGAGTCCCGGCACTGTATTCGAGTGGCCGCAAACCACCGCCACGGATCCCGGTGCCAATTTCTTCAGGAGTTCAACTTGCTGTTCCATTTTGCCTGCGGAAACCACCTGCGGTTTCAACTCCAACGCCTTTGCCAACGGCGCCACGGTTGATTGAGTGCGCACGAACTCGGAGCTGAAAACGTCGGTCACGCCAGCGTGGGCGAGCAGTTTAGCCAATGAAGTCGCCCGCTTGACCCCGGCTTCAGATAACTGCGGATCGCGTGGGTTGTCTCCCGACTTCGACTTTTCGGCGTGGCGCACCACAATCACTGTGACCGGTTGAACCGGCGATTGATCAGGCTCTTGGAACCCGGCGGCTAGCCCAAAAGGAATTAGAAAAAGCAGAACCGAAGCGAGCAGGCGGGACTTCATGGAAGGAGTCTATCAAGCCACGGCTCGGTTGCGTGAGCTCAGCTAAGCGTCACTGACTGGCTTCGCGCTGATTGTTAAGAGCACCCACCCCGCAATCATCGCTACACCGCCGAATGGCGTGACTGCGCCCAGCGCGGGGACGTCGAGTAGGACCAGTAGATACAGCGATCCGCTGAACAACAAGATGCCGATTTGAAACAGCCCCGATGCGCGCTGCACAGTTTTGGCGGTCAGGTGCGCGGCCGCAACCGCCAAAATCATCAGCGCAGTGGCGTGCAGCATTTGATAGCGCACCGCCTTCTCCCAGACGTCAATGCGCTCGGGTTCGACCATGTCTTGAAGGCCATGCGCGCCGAATGCGCCAAGGGCGACGGCAATTCCGAGCAGGGCGGCGGCGATGCGGAAGAGTTTGTGATTCATGGTTTGGGGATTGAGCCGGGAGGCTTGACGGAACTCACTTCATTTAGGACATGCGCACGCGAGTGAAATAGACAATTGCACCGGAGGCGGCCATTGCTAGGCCGAAAAGAGTCACCAGCCATGCGTGACCGGAGCCACCTCGATCCATCACAGCCTCCGCCGGATTGTCCGGATTGACGTATACCTGGATTTTAGGATTTGCCATCAGTTCATCGATTCGCAGGAGTGCGTCGGTTTTTCCGGGTTCGATCATGGTTTGAGAAACCTGATAGCGGGTGCCGGTATGCTTCTGCCCATTTACTTCGTATCGATAGCGGACATGGATTAAATAGTGGTGACTTCGCATGCTCCGGCCGCCCATGGATTCCCTTGATGGCCTGGCGTCGATGAGCGTGGCTGGCGTCGGTTGCCACGACTGTACCGCTGCCGTTTCCATCAGCAGGCTAGGTCCGTACCAGCCGCCGACGATGATTCCGGCGATCAACAAAAACCCGGTCAGGAAGAGGTTGCGATCCATGGTGGCTCCAATTTACCGTGCCCGCTGGGTGTTCGAAACTGGGCAATTCCTGTGAAGCAGTCGACGGGTTGGTGGTAGCATCCTGGGAGCCACTGCAATCATCCTGGCAGTTGCATCGACCCTTAATTCTTAAACATGAAGCACCTATTTCCGTCGACCCTTGTTTTGCTGATTGCCCTAATTTCCTGCGGTACATCGCCCCACGGCGACAGCGCGAGGGAGTTGGGTGTCCTAGATTTTGACGCAAGAGGTCCCCATGATTTGGTGCAGGGCCCATGGAAGATCGAAGGGAAGTATGTGGCCGCATCCGGCAAGGTTGCCGACTTTTGGTTTGTCGTGCCCGATGGAAATCACGAAAGCACCATCTCCCATTTGCTGAGCGAGTGCATCAATCTTTCGGCCGAAGAAGAATGCACGCGCCCGCTTTCTTGTCCGGATGGGCCCGACTACCTTTCCGGCGACGGCCAAGTCACGGAACTCATGATGCATCGCCCAAACAAGGGCGATGCGATCGACACCTTGACCGTGAACTTCTTCGACCGTTAATCATTCATGCCCTCTCTTTAATCTTTGATCCCCATTGCCGCCAATTGGGATTGTGCTCTCTGGTTGCGACCAGGTCAAAGCTTGCCGAACCAACTATCCAAGCCCACCCCTTAAAGATCGACAAACAAGAACTTCTCATTCGTCTTGGTCGCCCGAACGCCGCGTAGGACTTCTTTGCGCGGCGTTTCCAATTCGCCGACGCGGATGGTGTATTTGCCTTCTTCAAACACCGGCGGCTGGAAAGTCTGCCCCTTCATTCGCAGCGTGTAGACGATTTCGTTTTCGAATTCATCAATCACCTGGACCACCGGGTCTCTCATGCCGGAAACCCGCAACGTAGGCAACCACGCCGACGGCTCCCGTCCTAAGTTGTCCATCTGCTCAACCAAAAACGGCCACCCTGGATAAGGTTGATCTTCACTCGGATCGGCCCAGCGCGACCAGCATTCCAGGGTCATATTTCGCTTGGACTTATTAAACCGAACAATTCCATAACCAGGCATCTTGTCATGCAGCGCCTGCGGCTCGCGCTCCGACGCCAAACCTGGATTGGTATGTGCATACACCGTGACAAAGTTGCCAAAGCCATCGCGGTAACTGCCGGTAAACGGTTGCGCGTTTTCATCCTTCAACGCAATCGCTGGCTCCGCTTCGGGGCGCCATGCGCGCGGGTAGAAGTTGGCAATTGATGGCACGCAAAAACTAAAACCCGCGTCGTCCCAATCTTGAATGCCGTGGTGCACCACCGTTGCCAAGTGTTGGTCACCGCCAATCATCAGCACCGTGCCGGAACGCAACACCTCCAGCACCTGATTGCGCGGAGTTTGCGGCCAGCCATTGGAATCCATGTCCATGAGTATGCGATCCAAGTTCCCACCATGGTGAGTGGCCATCGCCGCAAAGATCGTTTGCGACAACGCCGCTTTCAAATCCGCACCCGACCAATCTGTCACCCAATGGCGTAAGAACTTCATCTGCTCGTCGCCAAGCAAAACCGCGCCTTCTACATCCACCGACTTCGGGTCCACCGCAGGATCAATAATATGATCCGGACGCTTGCCGTCGTGTTCGACCAAACCCTTGGGGCCAGACTTAAACTTGCGGTCCTCCAACACGGCAAAACTAATCCGTCCATACACCATGTCGGTGTAATAGGTCGTAATGCCTTGCTCCAACGGCGCCACCGACCACGGGTCCGGCAGGTGACTGGTCTGGGTGCGCTCAACCATGCGCACAAATTCCGACGGCATCACGTACCCGCCATTGTGATCTCGTTTCGCCGTCCGCCCACCCTGACCCCAAAGATTGCCTTGGTAGACATCGTGGTCATCGGGAATGGTCACGCAGGGAAGGTCGCGCGCCAGATCGCCGAATGCCCAGCACCATAAGTACCACTTATAAGAGTAGTCCAAGTACGGTTGCTTGCGGTCGGCGAAGGTCGGGCTGGCGCCTTCGTAAAGCTGATCACCGCTGAAAAAAAGCACGTCGGGCTTATGCTCGCGCACTTGTTCAAGCAGATCCTGGTGCGGGAACCACATCGCTTGATGATTGAAGGGGAACCCAGCGCGGCCAAAGCCATGGCGCACGTTGTGGTTGCCGGTGAAACCAGCCAGTATGATTTCGTTTTCTTCGACCGGATCGCGTCGCACAGTGCCTTCGTAGTAGGTGTCGTCGCCTTCGAATTCGAAATGAATGCGGTAGTCGATTTCGTGTTCGCTTGGCCACTCACCGACGCGGAAGGTTGCGGTCCAACCTGGTTGAATGACCTCGGCACTGGCGATGTCCACCCATTGCGCATCTTGCTTGATCTGCAAGTGCACGGTGTTTAATTCTTCCTCCGATAGCGGTGGCAGCTGCGCCGTCATCTTGAGCACGTTGCGCGACAAAGTATGTTGCGCGCACAGCACCGGTCCGAAGTGATGGTCGTCGTGCTCGTCCAACTTGTGGCCGACGCCGCGCCAGTCATCAAACCAAAACTGCGGCGGCGCTTTGCCTTCAATTCCGCCCTGTTGATTGGCGAACAATGCCAAGTTGCCAATCAGCGGATCCGCGGCCAAGCCGACGGCAATCACTTCGGCGAGGGGGTCGGGCAAGTTGAATTCATTGCCGTCCTCATCGCTTTTTTCGTCGTCGGTCAGCGCCAGATCTGCATCCACGGGGTAAGCCGCCAACTTCACTTGGAACAAGGTCGGAAGGTCTTCTTCTTCGACCTCAACCTCGTTCTGCATCACCACCTCGTGCTCCTCAGCCAGGCTTTCAGGAGCGCAAGAGGGATCTTCAGCAACCCCTTCAGAATGGAACGCAAGCTCCGAAACCCCTGTCGAACTAGAATAACATTCATTGACATTTCCGGCGTGGCAGAGAATAAAGTCAGGACCACAAATGACTTTTTTATACCACACGAGAAATTGGTTTTAAGAAA
>CAZMDZ010000328.1:0-4492 GCA_964565175.1 uncultured Planctomycetales bacterium | reverse complement strand
AACCTCACGTAAAGCCTCTATAATCAACGGCTTTAAATTTTTAGTGGCCTCGTTATTTTTCCTACTTTTTTTAGTTCTTAAAGAATAGGCTTCCTCTTTAGAGACAATAACGTCCATTTTAAGTTGTCCCCCTTTGAACCTGTACTTAACAGCCCTTATTGTACGCCAAACTCCTTTAGAATCTTTACGCTTTAATTCTGTGCCTCGGGGGGTTCTATTTAGATTCATATCCTTAGAAAGCCCGTTTTTTAAAAGGTCAGCCATCGGACCGTCCATAAGGTCACTTTGGAAAGCCTCAAAATGTCCTTCCTGTAAAGACCCAAATTTAAAGAGCTGCTCGGTGGTTGCGCACCCTCCGTTTAAAGTGTCCATCGCAAACCTCATACCCATGTCCTCTTCCGACTCACCGTGATGCATTAAGAGATTTATACAATCGGCTTTAAGTGTTTCCAGGGTTCCCTTTCTCTTTGCCTCAGCAGCCTTACCCCCCGCTTTATAAGGGTATCCTTTCTTATATTCCTGTAACTTTTTTTGCGTATTACTAATATGCTTACGCAATTCAGGAGAGGCGGTATCTCTCGCCGTTTCCATTCTTGCATCTAACGCATCGAAAGAATTTTCCATAGACCCCCACTCCCTTGCAGTCATATTTGGAGGTTTTGCCATGTTTTCAAAAGAATCCAAAGTGTCCTTTACGTTTTTTGCCTGCCGGGACCTAATACTATTTAAAGCCCCTATTGTTTTGGAGGGAACTCCAAGTTGCCTAAAGCATTCCATAGTTTGTTTATGTACTGCTTCTCCCTCCTCACTAAGAAGGGACTTTACCAACGCAGGATATCCCCCTGTGGTAAACGCTGAGTCCCCGGCCTTCTGGGAGACCATTACATGATTGCTCACCTCTGGGTCCCTCATATACGCCAGCCTGGACTCTGTTGCATTTGGAGCGTTAGCCTTTATAAATTCGCGGGCGCCGCCCTCCATTTCAAACACCGCAGCTGTGTCGGCTTTCATAGTAGTAGGAATTACATTTCCCTTACTATCCTTTATAAACCCATGAGAAGTTCCAGTTATCAGGGCTAACGACTTCCCTTTTGCTTCTAAAGTTGCGGTTACCCTTCCATTTATTCCCGGGGTACTAGGGTCCCGTAGTATAGAATCTTTTTCTTGTTTTACATAGTGAGCAAGTAATAACTTTGTAAGTTTTAAAAGCCTTGGGTCCTTTGGGTCTATCACGTCCCCTTGGAACGCGTCCTCAAAAAATGCTTCAACCATAGCACCTTCTAGGGGGAGAATTTCATGAATCCCGTCCTTGGTTCCATACTGCGCGTTTAAAGCCTCCGTGATAGACGCTAAATTTCCGTGGGCTTTGTTTAAAAGCACCTCCGCAAGCTCCGTAATTTTTTGCTTTGCTTTTTCATACAGGGGACCCCCTTTCAAGTCAGCAAGTTGGTACATGTAGTCCACAAATACAGGAGTCATTTCGTGAAAAGTAGATTTAACTGTGTTGAATCCCGAAATTTTATCCCCGGAAGTTCTTTTAATCAAGGGTGTTCCGTCCTCTCTTTGTAGGTTTCTAAGGGAGGGTGAGTTTATTATTTCCAGTAATGGATTTTCCCCAACCTTCCCCATCCCACTCTCCGCCATTTTAACTCCTTGGTACCTGACCTCAGGGGAGGAAGTACCTTTGCCTAAAAACCCTATGACTTCTGAGATAAGAGGGGGCTCGCTCTTATTATAACTTCCATAAAATAATGTCTTTCCATTTTCCCTAAGGAAAAATCTGTTACAGAGCAGCTCCTCTCTACTGCCAGATTTAAGGGTTACTTTTCCATTTTCTGTTAAGGAGGGGTCGGACCCAACCCTCGTCAAAAAATCAATAAAATCTCTAAAGTCTTTTACAAACTCCTCTTTAGCCGCCGTTTCCATTTCCAACCCAAGCCCCTCATTTTCCCCTGTGGGCAGTTGTGAGAACCCCTGGAATACCCTCTTAAAAAGGGTATTATGTCCTCCCCCGTCCAGAGATTTTCCAAGTCTACTAAGAAACTCTAACGTATTGAACTCACGTCCTTCGTCCATTTTTACCTTAAAAATATCTCCATGGCTTTTTTTGTTTTTTAAATGTGCTTAAATTTTTGGGTATATTGATGGGTGGGGGGGTTGGGGCGGGGGGTGTGTGTTGGGGTCCTCCCCTAGAGGGACTGCCTCCTCCTCAGGGGCAAGCAGTGACTCCAAGTATGCCACCACCTCTTCAGCATTGTGGGTTTTTAGCTTCCCCTTCCTGTCATACCAAGATACATTTCCGGGAACATCTTCGCTCGCGGTTGCCAGGTACTTAATAGAAGGGCTGGGGGTGAACTGTTGACCTCCCATACTTGCCGTACTAATTAACCCTTGTATCTCCTCAGTAGTCATCCTGTGTGCCTTAGGAAACTTGAAGTGTAACTCCGACCCAAAATCCCCCTCCATTACCATGACCCTCTCTGAGAAGGAATACGTTCTTTTACGAAGTTTGCTATAAGAATCTAAAAGGTCGTTAAAAATATCCATGTCTTTAAAAATAAATAGGGGATGTTCGGTTAGGAACATTCCCTATTATAGTCTACTCGGGTTGAAGGTTAATCAAGACCTCGGTGCTGAATAACAAAGTCGTAACGGAGAGTCACTTCAATAGTATGAAACTCGTTGGTTGCGTAATTAAATTCAGCTAGTTTCCACGCTTTAGGGTATGCTCCATAAAGGTTAATGTGCTTTACGGCGCTCATGGTGTTATCCAATTGGTAAATTCTAATGTCCGTTTTAAAACTTCCTTCCCCTTGGATGAACTGGGGCGTAAACGCTCCAGTGGCAGGGTCATAGACGGTTGCCATCCAAGAGAACAGCTTTTCAGCCGCTTGTCCCTTAATTACGTTATCAAATGTAATTGTAACCTCTTCAGGGGCTACTTTTCCAGGGTAATAAAACTTATCATTTACTCTGTCGGCTACAATGTCTTCAGACGTAAATCCAATTTGTGTCACCTGCTTTGCAGCAAGGGTTAGAACTTCGCCATTAGACATTCCCTCAGGAAGTACGATATCAACTTCCCATTGGTAGGCGCGGTACGACTCAAGGTCGTGGGAAAGGTTGGGAAGGTCTCCCGACTTCAGAATAGGTCGGTTAGTTTGGGTTGCGTAATAATCAGTCACTTAGGGTGTCTCCTTACTTTATATACTAGGCTATGCCGAAGTCGGCTGTTTGGTTAGTTAGGTTTACTTCAAATACCAAAACTTCAGCAGTTTTAGTAGGTTTAACCATCACCTTACACCACATTTCATTTCGGTCAATGCGAACGGGGGTGTTGGTGGAGCTATCGCATACAACCGAAAACTCGGTAATACCGCGACGACGTTTAATGTCCTTAAGGGACGAGTTAAGAAGGTCTTCAACCCGCTTCCATGTAAGAGCATCATTAGGTTCAAAAGCCAACGCCCGTGTGGACCCAAGAATCATCTTTCTTAGGACAATCATTAAACGACGAACATTAATTCTGTCTAAAGAACTTGGAGCCCTTTGAGCGGTTTTCTGTCCCCACACCACAATACCTTCTCCTGGGAACTTAACCAGTGGGTTAACAATCTCACCTTGGCGGTATAAGGTATCCCTATCCCCCTGGTTTAGAATAACCTCAACGTCGGTAGGTCTAGTAAGTCTTCCTCTGGTTGCTCCTGCGGGTGCGAACCAAGGGTCGGCTAGGGAATCAGTGGTTGTCATAACTCCAATTGCAAATGCAGCGGGGTCCATCCAGATGTCAGTATTTGAATGTGTGTCAAACACTTTTACCCAAGGCCAGTACACTGCAGCGTAAGAACTGTTTACCGCACTTGAGCGTCCGGTGTAAACCCCATTAGTCCAGTTTATTGCGTTTTGAGGGGATGCCAGCCCTACAGGAGGAGCTAAGACAGCCAAGAAGTTTTTGTTTGTCTCCGCAATAGTTACTAGCGTGTTTTGTACTGTTTCATTTGTAATTCCAGGAACAGCCGCCATAGAAAGATTTAAAGCTTCATCGTCCAGTGCGTAAAGCCCAGATTTACTATGGGGACTTCCAATAAGAGCGCTTTGCACGTCACCTGTAATAGCCCCGCCTGCTGCATCACCGTTATTACCATTGGAAAGGTTGTAGTCCCCTTCAATAAACTTTAGGAATCTAGGGGTTGAATCTGTAGCTTCATTAGTTCCATCCCCGAGAGTGAGGCCTGCGGTAGTAACCTTTTCACCCCAAACATCCGCAGGAGTGTAGCCCTCCTTATTCGTTTTGGTTTCATCGTAAAATTGACCTTTGATAAGTTCGGAAACAGCGTCAGTTACTCCTACATTAATAACATTTTCAGCCCAGTTACCCGACTCCCCATCCTTGACAAAGTCCAAAGAAAAGGATTCAGCTACAGAGCCATCACTTAGCACAGAAAAATCAGTGTTTTTTCCAGCCTTAGATACAATTCTTACTTGAACCCCA
>CAZMDZ010000327.1:0-4547 GCA_964565175.1 uncultured Planctomycetales bacterium | reverse complement strand
GCGACTTCCTCAGTTTGGCGATTTGCTTTTTGATTTCCTCCAACGCCTTGGCCCGCGCTTTGGCCAACTGCTGCAACTCGGTGATTTCCCGTTCTTCCAGCATCGCGCTGACGTCTCGAGGCAACTTCAACCGACCGTCCGGCCCGACGTGGTGGTAGCAGTTGTCGAGCGCCCATTGCCAAAAGGCGTCGGGGTGATCAAGGCCGTTTTCGAGCAGCAGCTCTAACACCAACTCTGGCTTGGAAGTGCGGCTTAGGGCATATAAAAAATGTTTGGCGGCCGCCGAATGGTCGCCATCAGCCATTGCTTCTTTGCCCTGCTCCAGAGCCAATTTTTCGCCCGAGACTTGAGCGTCGATTTTCTTCGGGTTGGCAGGGCTGGAAGCAACTTGGGCAGCGGCTTGCGCGGGTAGGGCAAGCGCAGCTCCCAGAATCAAGACATGGAGGTTGGCAATCATCAGATCGGGCGGCCGTCCAGCCTACCTGATCCGCCGCCCACTGCATGATGACCCGCCTGATGAGGCTAACATGCCCTTATGCGTGCAGCCCTCAAACTGGCCGTTGCCCTCTCGGTTTTCGCTCCTGTAAGCTCTGCTTTTTCACCTCCCCAAGCCGCCCTCTGCATCAGCCAAGCTCAAATGCCGAGCGGACTCCCCGGCAAAGTCTTGCCGCTACCGACGGAAAGTCGGGCGAGTTTGGAGGATCATCAGGCGCGGAAGCATGTGTTCGCCGACCCGGATTGGTTTCAATGGGGAGGCAGCGTGGTGCGCGGTGAAGATGGTAAATACCATATGTTTTATGCGCGCTGGCATCGGCAAAATGAGCGCGGCATGCGTGGGTGGTTGTATGAAAGCCAAATTGCGCGGGCGGTGGCGGGTCGGCCGGAGGGACCGTTTGAGCATGTGGAAGTTGTGCTGGAGGGCTTTGGCGATCCGGCGGGCACGCGTTGGGATGCGTTGAATGCGCACAACCCGTGCATAACGCGGATGAAGGATCCGGTCAGCGGCAAGCAGCGGTTTTACTTGTACTTCATAGCCAATCACGATCGCGATCCACAGCCGGATCAAGAGTGGCGTGAGGACTGGTGGGATCACGTTATTAGTCAGCGCATTGGGGTGGCGGCTTCGGATTCGCTGGATGGGCCTTGGGTGCGGCACCCTCAGTCGATCATCGAGCCGCCGAATGGACCGATGCGCCATTATTTGGTCAACCCAGGTGTTTGCCAGTTGCCGGATGGACGATTTTTGTTGGTTTTGAAGGGGCGCAATGATGAATCCAATCACGGCCGCATGATTCACGGTTGGGCTTTGGCGGATCGACCGGAAGGGCCGTTTGTGGCACAGGATTCGCTGTTGTTCCCGGCGGACTTACGCGCCGAAGATCCGTGCGTCTGGGCGGATGGGGAATGGGTGTATGCCGCGGTCAAGGATTGGAATGGCCATGTTTCGGGAACGGCGGGCATTAGTTATGTGATGGGTGCCTTGAAGGGGGATTCCATCGAGTGGCAGGTGCCGCCGGATAACAGCCTCAGCCCGCGCCATTTGACTTGGAGCGACGGCAAAACGACGAAGCTTGCTCACTTGGAACGGCCGGCTGTTTTGCTCAACGCCGACGGCACCCCGTCGCATTTGTATGCGGCTTGTTCGGTCAAAAACCCGTTCGTCAAGGATCACTCCAAGCCCAGCTTGCACTTGCCGTTTAACGTTTGCTTGCCGCTGGCGAAACACCAGCCGCCGCCACCGAGTAAACCCAATGTGCTGATCCTCTACGCCGACGACCTCGGCTTTGGTGATTTAGGTTGCTACAACGCAGATTCCAAAATTCCAACGCCGCATTTGGATCAGCTGGCGGCCGAAGGCGTGCGCTTTACCGATGGGCACTCGTCCTCCGGTATTTGCACGCCGTCGCGTTATGCGATGTTGACGGGTCGCTACCACTGGCGTGACTTTCACGGCATTGTTGGGCCGATGGGTAGATCGGTGTTTGCGTCAGAGCGATTGACGATGGCTGAGATGCTGCAGCAGGTGGGTTACCGAACTGCGGCGATTGGCAAATGGCACTTAGGTTTTGGCTGGGACCAGATTGAAGTCGAAGGTGGATACGACTGGAATGCGTCGATCCCTGATGGACCGCTGGCTCATGGATTTGATTCCTACTTTGGCGATGCGGTGATCAACTTCCCGCCTTATGCATGGATTGAAAACGATCGCATGCTGCAAATTCCGGACGTGCAGCGCGACACTTCCAAGTGGAAGAAAATTAAAGAAGGTGGATGGGAATGTCGGCCGGGTTGGGCGTCGTCGAAGTGGGATCCGTATCAAAACATTCCCACCACCACTCAACGCGGCGTGGATTTCATTCATGCCCAAGCAAAAACCGATCAGCCGTTCTTCTTGTACTTCGCATTCCCGTCGCCGCATGCGCCGATCATCCCCAATGATGAATTCGACGGCCGCTCGCAGGCTGGGCCTTATGGCGATTTTGTCGTGGAAACGGACGATGCGGTCGGCAAGTTGTTGCGCGCGTTGGAAGAAAGTGGGCAAGCCGACGATACGTTGGTAATTTTCAGCGCTGATAATGGACCAGAGAAATACGCCTACGCCCGCGATGCCCAATTTGGCCATTGGTCGGCTTATCCGCTGCGCGGTTTGAAGCGCGATATTTATGAAGGCGGACATCACGTTCCGTTTGTGGTTCGCTATCCAGGCGTGACCCAAGCTGGTACCGTCAATGCATCATTGGTTTCCCAAATCGACCTGATGGCAACACTTGCCGATGTGGTTGGGTACACGCTGCCGGGAGAAAATGCAGCAGAAGATTCGATCAGCTTGCTACCGTTATGGAAGAGCACTTCCGACAGCGTGCGCTCGGTGCACGTGCATAATACGCGCAAAGATCAATACGCGATCCGAGTGGGCAATTGGCTGTTGATTGCCACCAAACATGGCTACATGTCCGGCCGCAATAAGGCCTGGGAAGAGCGTCACCAATACCCGGCCGATGATGATGGTGAAGTTGAGCTGTACAACCTGAAACGCGATTTAGGTCAGCGAGTGAATGTGGCGGATCAGTATCCAGAGCGAGTGCAATTGATGTTGGACGAGCTTGCTCGCGTTCGGGCTGAGCATGATTAAATCGAACTCACCGTGCTCCAGTATTCCCAACCCTCAGAATTCGGTCAAAGGGATCAATATCAACCCCCACGCCTTTGGGCACTTGAATTTCGACGCTGCCGTTTGGCATTTCCACGCGCTGCGGCACACCACCGACGACAACTTCGACCGGAAGTTTGCAAGTGAGGCCTTCGGGGACCTCCCAATGCAGACTGAGGGTGCCTTCTTCGTGTTCGGCGACGAGTAACGGCAGGGTTGGTTGACGTAGGTAGAGTTCGAAGAACCAATCGAGGTCTTCGTCAGTTTCGGCTTCAACCAACGCGAGGTAGTCGTCGGTAGTGAAAAAGTGCACGGCGCTGCCGTCGGTGGCGGCCTCAGCGGCGGCGTTTGGGTAGCACATCTTGCGCAAAGTGCGAAGGAAAGCGTCTTTGCCAATCAACCAGCGCAACGTATGCAACACCCATTCGCCCTTGTAATAAATATCGCTATCGGAAACGCGTTGCCCCACGGGTTGATTCAGATCGACGAAAAACATCTGCGGCGACGACCGCGATTCGCGCGGGGCAACGGCGCGTTGATTGAGAATTAAACCACGCACGTCGCGCAAGTAGCCGCGGTAAGCATCGGAACCTTTCTTTTCTTCGACGTATAGTTTTTGCACGTAGCTGCCGAATCCTTCGTGAATCCAAAAGTCATTCCAGTTGGGCGCGGTGACCAGATTGGAGAACCATTCATGCGCCGCTTCGTGATGGTGCAGCCAATCGAAACCCCATTTGAACTCTTGGAACTTATTGCCGTAAGCAATGATGGTCATGTGCTCCATGCCTAAGTGCGGCGTGTCGGCAATGCCGTACTTTTCACTGCGGAATGGATACGGGCCGAGGTGCTTTTCAAAGAAGCGCAGGTGCTCCATAAACTCCGGCAAAATCTCACGCCCCTTTTCGACGTTCTCCGGCAGCAGCCAAAACTTCACCGGCATGGTGTCGCCGCTGACTGATTCGAAGGTGTCTTCCACCACTTCATAAGGACCGATGTTGAGGGCAACGGTGTAGTTCGGAATCGGTTGCTCCAGCTTCCAGTGGTAAGTGCGCGTTTGGTCGTCGTGCTGCTCGACTTTTTGCAGACGCCCGTTACTCGCCACCACCAACGGCTGCGGCACACGAATGTGCAGATCGAATCCATCCGGTTTATCCGAAGGGTGATCCTTGCACGGCCACCAAAGATCCGCGCCTTCCATCTGGCAACTGGTCGCAATCCAATGTTCACCGCGCAAGGTGCGTTCCCATTGAAAGCCGCCTTCCCACGGTGGGTTTGGGGCGACTCGGGGGACTCCGCTGTAGTAGATGGTGGCGGCGAAGATGGTTCCAGGGGTCAAAGGTGTGGCCAAGTGGACAAAGACTCTCCCGTCGCTTTGCTCGAATTCAAGCCCGCCACT
>CAZMDZ010000326.1:0-4552 GCA_964565175.1 uncultured Planctomycetales bacterium | reverse complement strand
GGTGCAAAGCGAAACCATTTCCCGCGAAGATGCACTTTCTTCCGCTCAGTACCCGGCAGACTTGGCGCAACGCCTGGGCATGTAAATGATGGATGCAGACACTCGCCAAATTGGCAAGATTTTCATCGACCTAGGCGTCATTCGCCAGGGGCAGTTGCAAGCTGCCTTGGCCGAGCAACGTCGCAGCGGTGGCCGCTTAGGCCAAATCTTGCTCGAGCGCGACATGATTTCCGACGAGGATCTGTCGCGGGGATTGGCCATGCAAAAAGGCATGGAATGGTTGCCGTCAGCAGCTTTGAAAGCCAGCGACGAAGCACTTGGTTTGGTTGATGCTGGCACCGCTCGTGCATTTGGCGCACTGCCGATCGAAGTGAGCAATGGTCAGCTGCGTTTGGCCGTTTCCGATCCCGACGTGCTCCCTTTGCTGGGCGACTTAGAAGCTTTGACTGGCTTCCCACTGTCGGTGGTCTTGGCCGAAGATGGCGCCCTGCGGGAGGCGGTAGAGGAGGCTTATCAAAAGCGCAATGAAGCGCAGGTCCAAGCCGAAGTCCAAGCGGGCGAGGCGGCGCCAATCGTGCGCCTGCTGGAGTCTTTGCTGACGCGGGCGGTGCGCGACGGCGCAGCGGACATCCACTTCGAGCCGTACCAAGGTGAGTTTCGGATTCGCATGCGCGTCGATGGCGTGCTTTACGAAGTCGACCCGCCGCCTCAGCACTTGGCGACGGCGCTGATTTCGCGCGTCAAAGTTCTGGCCAACTTGGACATCTCAGAGACGCGGATGCCGCAAGACGGCCGCATCGAGTTGACGGTGGATGGTCGCAAGATCGACTTCCGTGTTTCGACGGTGCCGATCCAGGGAGGGGAGAGCACCGTACTGCGAGTGCTGGACCGTAAATCTCTGCGCTTGGAGCTGACCGATCTCGGTTTGCTCGACCGTGAAGTCAACCAGCTCGACGATTTCATCCGCCTGCCGCACGGCATTGTGCTGGTCACTGGGCCAACGGGTTCGGGTAAGACGACTACTTTGTACTCATTGCTGAACCGGGTCAACGAACCGCAGACTAAGATTTTGACGGTGGAAGATCCGGTCGAATATGACCTCGATGGCATTGTTCAAGTGCCAACCAACGAGGACATCGGCGTCAACTATTCGCGGGTATTGCGCACCATGCTGCGCCAAGACCCCGACATCATCCTGGTCGGTGAGATTCGAGATCCAGAAACCGCTCAGATCGCGGTGGAAGCCTCGCTGACGGGTCACTTGGTGTTGTCGACTTTGCACACCAACGACGCTCCTTCGACGATTACTCGGATGATCGACCTCGGTGTCGAGCCGTTTTTGCTGGCTGCAACCATCGAAGGCATCGTCGCCCAGCGCTTGTTGCGAACCACCTGCCCCGAGTGCCGGGAACCTTGGAAAGCGCCGGAAGACATGCTTGAAAAAGCAGGTTTAACCGCTGATCAACAAGTTTTCCGTGGCCGAGGATGCGAAAATTGTCACTTCACTGGTTACAAGGGCCGCAGCGCGATCTACGAGATCTTGCCGATGGACGATGCTCTGCGCGAGCAGTTTTTGCGCAACCCCAGCACCATTGCTTTGCGTGAGCTGGCCCGCGAGCGCAAGATGATGACCCTGCGCGAGCGCGCCATCGAGCTTGCCCTTAGTGGCAAAACAACGCTAGATGAAGTTCTCCGCGAGACCCAGGTCGACAAGTTTTAAGCAGCAAATATGGCCCGCATTCAGCGCAAGGTAGCCTCCACCGCCCGTACCAGTGCCCGCCCCTCCGGCGGCGCCGAAGCGAACCCGACGCGCAAGGTCAAGCGCAAGGTGCCGCTCAAGCACGTGGTGCGCTTCACCCGCATGCTGGCGACGTTGACCGAAGCCGGTCTTCCGGTGCTGCGAAACTTACGCATTCTGTCCGATCAGTGGCCTGAGGGTAGATTTCGTAACGCCATACTCGACGCCGCCGACATGGTCGAAGAGGGCCAACCGCTGTCCGAAGCACTGGGCCAATCCCCCGAGGTTTTTGACGAGTTGTACATCAACATGGTCAAAGCCGGTGAAGTCGGCGGTGTCTTGGATAAGGTGCTGAACCGGCTCGCCGATTTCCAAGAGCGTTCGCAAGAAATGCGCGAACGAACTCGCAGCGCGCTGACCTACCCGATTGTCATCGTTGTCGTCGCTTTCGCCGTCATCGCCGCACTGATGCTGATGGTGATTCCAAAGTTCGACGAGCTGTTCAAGGAAATGGGCTTGGAGCTGCCGGGGCTGACCCAGTTTTTGATCGCCACCAGTCATAACGTGGTGACCTACTGGTACCTTTACCTCGGCATTCCAATCTTCGGTTTTTTGGCTTACCAAATGTCCTATTTGCGTTCCTACGGCTTCCGCCGCTGGAACCACGGCATGCACCTGAAGCTGCCGGTGATCGGCGGCTTGGTCAAGCTAAGCCAGGTGTCGCGCTTTGCCACTACCTTCGGCACCCTGGTCAATAGCGGTGTTCCGCACCTCCGCGCCTTCGATATCGTGCGCGGCGCGCTGACCTCTGAAATTTACCGCGAAGCCGTCGACGAAGTCCGCGAAGAAGTTCGTGAAGGGGAAGGCATTGCCGCCTCGCTGGAGCAAACCGAGCGCTTCGACGAAGTGATGGTCTCGATGGTCGAGGTCGGTGAAGAAACTGGCGAGCTGGACCGCATGTGTCTGCGCGTCGGTAAAAACTATGAAGACAACTTCAAGCGAGCTATTGACCTGGCCTTGAAGCTGCTGGAACCAATCATGCTCGTCTTTATGGCGGTAGTCGTTGGCGTGATTGCATTGGCTCTGTTCCTGCCGCTGTTCGAGCTGTTGAAGCAGTTCGGTCAGACCACCTGATGCGCCTAAGGCTAAGGTTCACCCTAGTTCTACTGCTGGTTAACGTAGTAGTACTGGGTGGGCTTGCCTGGTGGGTGTCCACCGACGAAGCTTCGCGCGAAATGCGCGCCCAAGGCCGCACCCAGCATTACGCCGAGTTAGTCGCGGCTCGGCTTTCGGATCACATTGAAGTGGAAAAGCGATCCAGCCTGCGCGACATTCTTGCCTGGTCGGGTTGGAGTGATTTCGAAGAAGCCATTCTGGTCGACACCCGAGTCCTCGATTTCGACGGCGCCATCGTGCCGGTGGGCGCATTTTTGAACCCCAAAGGCAGTCGCCATCGCCGACCAGATTTCCCATTGGAAGATCTGACCAGGGCGATTGCCCAAGCGAGCCGGACGTTGAAGCCGGTGACCGTTGCAGGCGGCATTGCTTTGCCGTTGGTGGTGCACGAAAAATACTCTAGTGGCCCGCGCGAATTGTGGGGCGGGGTGTTTCTGCGCTTGGCCGCGGATCCCGAACAGCTTTCGGTGCAGACTGGAGTGGGGATCGCCGCGATGCTGGCCACGTTCATTTCGGCGGCGGTGGTTTACATTTTCCTCGGTGGCACTGTGTTGCGCCCGGTCGAGCGATTGGCCGCCGCCGCAAAGGATTTTGGTCGGGGTGAAAAGCCGAGCATTGATTACGACCCGACCACTCCCGAGATCCAAGGATTGATCACCTCTTTCGAAGAGATGGTCGACCGTATCCACGGTTTCCAAAGCGAACTGGAGCGCGAGGTTGAACTTGCTACTGATGCTGCCGCCAAAGCGCAGTTGCGGGCGGCGCGACAAGATCGATTAGCGGCCATGGGTACCTTGGCGGCTGGCTTGGCGCACGAAATCAACAGTCCACTCGCTGGCGCCCTGCATGGTTTGGAAACTTTGCGCAAAGAGGCGCAGTCCGACCGTGCCAAGCAGCACGGAGAACTTACCGCCGAAGCGTTGTACCGGATTCAAGAATTGGTGCAACGCTTGTTACGTTTGGCACCCGCCCGAATGGAAGCCGGGCATTGCGATTTACAGAGTGTCTTCGCCGACGTGCGCATGTTCCTTTCTAAGCGACTGGCCAGCCACCCGCTCAAGGTGGAATTGGACCAGCCCAATCTCGCCGTGTCCGCCGCCCCCGGTGATTTCTTCCCGGTGCTGCTCAACCTGGTTCAAAACGCTTGTGACGCGATGGATGGGGCGGAAGACGCGGCCTGCCGGAATGGGGGAATTCACGTTCATGCCGCTGCCGGTGGCGATGGTTTGGTTCACATTCGAGTGGAAGATCAAGGCCCCGGCGTCGATGCTGATTTGTTGCCCCATTTGTTCGAGCCGTTTGTCACGACCAAGGATGTTGGTCACGGGACCGGGCTAGGACTGGCATTGGCTTATGCAACGGTGCGCCAACTTGGTGGAACCATGGAAGCGCGCAATGCCGATGGCCGTGGCTTTGTGATCGAATTGAAGCTGCCGATTAGCGAGGCAGTGTGATGGATTATGTTTGGATGATGTCAGCACTTTTGGTGCTGTCGGGAATCTTTTCCGGGTCCGAGGCGGCGCTGTTCACTTTGGGCAGTCGCGGCTTGGATCGAGTGCCGACCTGGGTGCGACCGTTGCTCAAGGATTCGGTGGCGTCGCTGACCATCATTTTGCTCGGCAATTTGATCGTCAACCT
>CAZMDZ010000325.1:0-4603 GCA_964565175.1 uncultured Planctomycetales bacterium | reverse complement strand
TGGTTGGCCAGTCACTTGCAACAACCAAAGCAAGGCGCCACTTGGTGGGAACTTCGGCGCTTCGCCAAATCCACCCCATTCCGAATCAAAACGGCCGACGAACTCCGGCAACCACTGTTTTTCCAGCGCGTCGAGTTCTTCCAGGGTTGGGAGGGGGGCGTCGGCGGCTGTTGGGAATTCCACCTCCAGCATGCCGGTGAGCTGATCGGCGGAGGCAAGCACCTCGTCACGGCGGTTGAGCCAAGCGTCGTGGATGTTGTGGAGGAGGTCTTGGAATCCGGGGCGTCCGTATTTGGACTCCAATGGGAAGTAAGTGCCGCCGAAAAATGGCTTGAGGTCGGGGGTCAGAAAAACGGTCATCGGCCAGCCGCCGCCGCCGGTCATGCGCTGGACGGCTGCCATGTAAAGGTCGTCCAAGTCCGGCCTTTCCTCGCGATCCACTTTGATAGAAATGAAATTCTCGTTCAAATATGCAGCTATGTCTTCATTCTCGAAAGACTCATGCTCCATCACATGGCACCAGTGGCAGGCGGAGTAGCCAATCGAAAGGAAGATCGGCTTGCCTTCGTCTTTGGCGCGCTGAAGAGCCTCATCCTCCCATGGATACCAGTCAACCGGGTTGTGGATGTGCTGAAGCAGGTAAGGACTGGTCTGGCCTGCAAGGTGATTGGTGGGGCGATCCGAGGCGGAATGAGTGGGGTCTTGCATGGCGCAGACAAGGGTGGCGCAGAGAAGAGCGGTTGGGATCACGTCGGCAGCTTACCCGGCCTAGCGCTTAGTTGTGCTGGCCCAGGAGAGGGGTTGTGTACTACAGCCCGACCGGGCAGAATATAGGGGTATGGGCTTGTACAGACGCCTCTTCAAGGGAGCGTCCCGCGACGATGTCGCGCCGCGTTCCCCCGAGGATGCCCGAGCTGCTCAGGAACTTTCCGAAGAGCTACGGGACCTCAAAGACGAAATCCGAAAGCTTCGAGAAGCCCTCCAAGACTCTCCACAATCTTCCCGCAGGGGAGAAAGTCGAGGGCGAGGAGGACGTGGTCGAAGCTCTGGAGGTAGCCGCTCGCGTAGTGGCTCCTTCTCCGAACGGGGTCGGAAAGACATCCCCGCAAAGGTACCGCCGGACGACGCTCCGACGGGACCACTGGTGGACTACCTTAAGAAGCACAAGGTCACGGTCTTTGAAGGCCAAGACGACCTTGCACGCAACGAGGCTTTCGAGCACTTGGCGCGTCACCTTGGGCAGCACTTCTCGTTGCTGGCCAACTTCTACGAAAAGATGAAGCGTGCGGTGGCCACTGGCCGCACCACGCGAGTCGACATCGAAGGGTATACCGAAGCCGAGCGTTCAGCCGCCGTGCAGTTAGGTACTTTGCTGTACCGCCACGGCATGCTGAAGGATTTCTATTACCATCGCTCGCCGCGCAAACAGCTGCGGGTGATTCCGACCAAGGACGGGGAAACCCAGCAGTTCTTGACCGGCGGTTGGTTGGAAATCTACGTGGTTTGGCTGCTGAGCAAGCGCCTGCGCGGGCATTTGGAGCCCAGCCAATTCCAGGTGCTGTTCAACGTCAAGGGCACGCTGCCAACCGGCAACGAGTTCGAAGCGGATCTGATGGCGAGCATCAACGGTCACTTGCTGTGGCTGGAGTGCAAAACCGGTCAGTGGCAGGACTACTCGGCGCGCTTCCGTGGTTTGGTCAAAGTATTCGGCACCAATCGAAAGGGTGCTGGACTGGTGTTGATCAAAACGCCGGACTCTTCGACCAAGGCGCGAGCGACGGACATGCTTGACATGACCTTGCTGTCGCTGGATGACGTCGAAACTTACGTCGACGAATATCTCGAGATCCCTGAAGGCGAGCGTTTGCCCAAGCAGCACAAGGTGCCGCAGGAAACGTCTTCGCAACAGCGGAATGCGGGTCGTGGACGTGGACCTAAGTCGGAAGGAGATGGAGAAGGGGAGGGTAACTCTCGTCGCCGTCGTCGTTCGGCAGCGTCCTCCGGTGGCCGCGGTTCTGGTCGCGGTTCTGGCCGAAGTGGGGATAGCCAAGCGAAGGTTGATCCTGAAACGGAAGTCGTTCCAACTTCGCCCGAAGATGCGACTCCGCTAGAGAATCCGGAACCGGCCAAGCGATTGGGCAAGGTCGATCTGGAAGACGGTCGTGCCATTCCACGCCGCCGACGTCGCCGCCGTTCGCGCTCGCGTTCCAGCGAGGAAGGTTCTGGTGGAAGTGCATCCGCCGATCGCGATGGCGATAAGGCTGAACCTCTACGCAAGGACTTGGCGATCAAGCCGTTGGATGGTGAAGGCAAGGCTGAGAAGTCCGATCGCAAATCGGGTGCTCAGGCTGAGTCCAAAGCCGCCGAACCGGCGAAGCCACTGATTCCCGAGGGCATGGTCGCGCCGAAGCCGAATTGGCCTGAGGTGACTGAGGACAAAGCTGCGAAGGATGTCGAAGGAAAGGCTGACCGCGAAGCTGCGAACCTTGAAGGTGAGTCTGACTCGCCGGAAGCCAAAGCCAAGCGTCCACGTCGTCGACGCCGGACCAAGAAAGTAACTTCGGAAGAGGCGCCGATTGCTGCGGATTCAGATTCTGGATCTGATTCGAAGGAGGCGGCCAAACCTGGACGACCTGCGAGGCCAGCCAAGTCTGAAAATGACGGTGACGCCGCTGAGTCTGAGGCAGAATCCAAGCCGAAGAAGAAGCCAAGGGGTCGGGCGGCGAAGAAGTCTGTGGACGAGCTCACTGCCAAGGATGCTCCTGCAGTTTCCGAGTCCAAGGATGGTGAGGAAGCCAAGCCTGCAAAGGATGGTGATGCAGAAGAGAAGGCCAAGCCAAGGGCGAAGCGCAAGACGACTCGTAGTCGTAGCAAGCCGGTGAAGGCGGAAAGTGAAGCTGCAGATTCATCGAAGAAGTCGGCCGATGCCGAGCAATCTTCTGAAGCTAAGCCGGTTCGTAAGAAGCGGGTGAGCAAGAAGAAGACGACTCGGAAGAAGTCGAGTACGTCGGCACCGAAGGTGGAAGGGGAATCGAAGCCTGAAAAGGCAGCGGAGCCGGCGGAAGCCAAGCCTGAGAAGCCTCAACTGAAATCGGAAAGCAAGCCTGCGGCTAAACCCGCTGCGAAGTCCGATGCTGATGGCCGCAAAAAGAAGTCTGCTTCTGGTGTGACCATCATGCCTGATCTCAGCGCGATGATGGCTGGATCAAGCAAGCCCAAATCCAAGGATTCGAAAGAAGCTAAGTCTGACGACTAAGCGGTTTTTCGAATACGTTAAGTGGAGCCGGTCCAATGGGCCGGCTCCACTTTTTTTGGGTCATGTTGCTTGGTGTTTTCCTAGGGGAACTGGGGGGCGAAAGGGCTGCTGAGTGAACGACGTCATCCATGCCGGGGTCGAAACCAAAGATCCCAGCAACAAAGTCTCCGATCTCACCAAAGCGAATTCCAATTCTTGCGCCAATCAAAACAGTGGCGCCAATTTCGACATCAAGCGCCCGCACCCAATCGTGTTGAGGATTGGTGGGAGGGCGGTTTAGGCAGTGAATGAGGTAGCACTCATCCTGGACCGATTCGTCGGTCCAATCACCGGCAGTTTCGGTGAACAAGTAGCGGCCGTAAAGCACGCCGTCTTCCAAAAACGGTACGACGGGTAAGCCCATAGTCATCACTCCAGCAGCTCCTAGTCGTCGTCCGTCGATGCCAGCTTCCCCGTGAACCCCACCGCCAACGGCAAGGTGAAGCGCATCGGTTGCTTTGACATCAGCACTCACTTCCGGCCCAGCGGTCAGGCGGAGATTGATGCAGTCGGCTAAATCCAGCGCTCGGTTTTGAAGGTAACCTCCACTGCTGCAACTCAAAAGCATCGACGCTAAGCCCGCCAACCAAAGCCCAGTCCGAGCCAGCCGTCTGCATTGAGGCGGGAACAACTCCATAGATCGAGTCTAACCAGTTCCATTTTTGCAGAAGTCGCCAGAGCAACAAAAAAGCCTGACGACCGCGAGGACGTCAGGCTTTGTGCTTTTGGTGGGAAGACGCGGAATTGAACCGCGGACACATGGATTTTCAATCCATTGCTCTACCAACTGAGCTATCTCCCCTTGGTGAGGGCGAAAAGAATAGCAGGTCGGGCGGCTGACGGCTAGCCAGTTTTAGGGCTGTGGCGAGAAATTGGGGCTATTTGCCGGTCTCGAAGGTCCAGCTGTAGTGGATTTCCCTTGGGCTGCCCTTGAGCTTGGCGTTGAATTCGGCTCGGTAGGTCGATTGTGCTTCTAACGGCGAGGCGGCTGCAAAAAGGTAGTGTGCCTGAAAGCTGGACGAGCCAAATCCAGCATCGCCCATGGTGATGGGGAAGCCGTCGACTGGATTGCCTTTGGCGTCGAAAACCAGCAAGCTGACGTCGGTCAATTGGCCATACTCGTGGGAAGTCGCCACGGAAATTGGCCAGCCCCGTTCACTTTGGTAAAAATCCGGCACGCTAGCGGGGGTCGGTGAATCACGTTTGGCGCGACGGGGGACATTGGTTTGGCCGGGGCCGGGCACCATCACCCAGCGGCTGCGAAGGTTTTGCTGATTGAGCCAGCGCGCGTTGTCGGATTGGCCGTTT
>CAZMDZ010000324.1:0-4609 GCA_964565175.1 uncultured Planctomycetales bacterium | reverse complement strand
ACTGCCCGGTTGCCGTCGAGCCAGTGGCCCTGGACCTCCCATCTTTCGCTGCTCTGCTCCACCCCCGCCGCGGTGAACGCAACGCCGACGCCCTGTTTACTCGGTACGTCGGCCGGCAACTTCCCACTCATTGGCGCGCCACCGAAAGTCGTGCCCTTTGCGAAGCCTTGGTGCGCGCTCACTACGATCGCCAGGAGCCGTTGCGCGGCTTGTTTGCCCGCGGTTTCGATGAACTTCAAAATTCCTGCGAAGGGCAAGAATCTCAGGCAGCCGAATGGCTGGAACTTGCACGACGACTGTTGGACCGGCCAAGCCGTTACGCCGCTGGCGACGAGGATCTTTATCGTCAGCTGGTCCAAGATGGCAGCTTTGGCGAAGACTTAGAGATGGCACCGCTTGATGCCGAACGAGTCCTCGCCGACATTCAACCGGAGTTCTTGGTCCAATATCAACTGGATTTTGCACCGCATGAACCGCTGGAATGTCGGCGCGAAGAGGACGTCGGCTTGGATCCGGAAGATGAACCGGTTCTAGAAGCCTTTTTTGATCTGTTGCCGCGCCACTTTGCCAAGGGCAAAAAGGCGTTGCCGGAACGTCCGGGACAGCGGGCTCTGGCGCATGGCATTGAGCAGACCATGGCCAACAGTGAATTTTTACTCGCCGATGCGCCGACCGGCACCGGCAAGACTTTGGCCTACCTAGCGCCGATGATGCTGTGGGCGGCGCGCAATCAAATCCGCACCGGATTGAGCACTTACACCCGTGCGCTGCAAGAACAGGCATTTTTCCGCGAGGTGCCGCGCGCTTTGGAGTTGCTGCGCAGTGCCGGACAGCCGCCTGAGTTGATGCCGCGGGTGGCGATGCTCAAAGGTCGAGCGAATTACATCTGCGGCCGGGCAATCGTCGACGCCGCCCCCGAACCTGGGAGCGCGAGTGCTGTTGCCCGCGCGACCTGGTTGCGGTTGGCGTTGTTTTACGCCGAAGATCCCTCCGCTGACTTAGATGGCTTTTCGCTGCAGCCGGGCGTGCCTTTTGGCAATCCAGCGCGCATCTTGCGTACGGCTGGGGCAATGACCAGCCAAGTTCGAGCGATTCCCACTTGCTGCATCGGCCGCGCCGCCAAACGCTGCGCTGCTGGCATTCGCAGCATGCGCGCCGAACGCGCCCATCTGGTCGTTACCAATCACGCTTTTGTGCTGTCCCGGGCCGAGTTTTTCTCCCACTTGGTTTTTGATGAATGTGACCACCTGCACGAAGTCACGTTGTCGGTGCGTAGTTTCGACATTCCGCTGGATGACGTTGCCAATTTGGCCACCCAGCTTTTGCACGGGCGCGGCCGTGATCGCTCGCCGCTGGAGCGGCTGCACCGCCTCATCAATCGCCTCGCCGACGGCGACAAAAGTGAAGAACTGATCGAGCAAAGCCATGAATCGGTCGATGCCAGCCGAATGCTGGATGCTGCCGCCCATGAATGCACCCGCGAACTGCGGGTATTCAATGATTACCGCAAAGAAGAAGGCGCCAACCGCACGCCAGAAGAACGCGCCTTCTTGCTCCATGAATACTTAGAAACAGGTCGCGGCGACGGCTTGGCAACCGCGCTTCATGACTTCAAACGCGCCGTCGACAAATTGGATTCGTCGCTGCGCTATTCGATCGAAGAGCTCGGCGACGTCCCCCTGCGTGGGGCGCGGCGTTTGCGTTGGGCATTGCGCCGGCCATTGGAATTGCTCGGTCACTGGCGCGAGGGATTGGAGCTGTGGTTAGGCGGTGATTCCAGCGAGGGCGACTTCTCGGATCGTTTCCATTACAACGTGGTCTTCGAAGGAAGACGGCGGCCAATGCTCGAACTGAAGTGGATCCTGCCGCAGAAGTGGTTGGGGGAAACTTACTTCCCTTCGCTGCGCAACGCCGTGCTGCTCAGCGCGACCGCCCGTTTGCGTGGCGGCTTCCAAGCGATGAAAGGCTATTTGGGTTTAGACATCCTCGAAGAAGACACCGTCGACGCACCCGGGCGCACGGTCAATGATTTCGCCGGCCCGCCCACCTTCGACCCCAAAGCGGCGCTGATCGCTGTGCCCGAAGATGCTCCGCCTTATGGCTGGCGTGGACCGGCGGCCGAAGCATGGATGGAGTACATCGAAGATTGCTTGGTTTACTTGGCCGAACGCACTTGCGGCCGGGTGCTCAGCCTATTCACCAATCGTTTGGTTTTGCAGCGCATGGGCGAGCGCTTGGCCGGGCCATTCCGTGCCCGTGGAATTCCACTTTATTGGCAAGGCATGCCCGGCTTGGGCAAGGAAGAAATTATGGCTCGTTTCCGCAACGAAACGGACAGCGTGCTGCTGGGGCTTGACACTTTTTGGTACGGCGTCGACTTCCCCGGCGAAACCTGCCAGTACGTAGTCATGACCAAGCTGCCTTACGGCGCCTTGGACGACTACTCTTTTGCTCAGAAAGCGCGGATGGGCGCCGGCCCCCATCGCAATCGCATTTACCTGCCCAAAGCACTGGCTATGTTCCGTCAGGGTTGTGGACGACTGCTTCGCAGCGAAAAAGACCGCGGCGCAGTGATCATTTTGGATCGAAGGGCATTGGAAAAGCGTCATGCCGACTTCTTGAAAGAATTGCCGGGCGGACTAGAGGAGTGGCAGGATCCGAACCTGTTGGTTGCCCCGACCGACGACTGCTTTGACAAGATTTTCAGCCACATGAAGCTCGGCTCCGAAATCGAACGCCGCGGCCTTCAGGCAGATTTTTCTGCTTCGCGGCGATCCCATCAAACGGAAAGCGCTTGACCGCCGTTATGCTGAACGCCATGAATGAAGTGCACCCGCTGCACGGAACCGCTATCGGACACTTGTTGGTGATCGCCGGTGATTCGCCGCTGGAATGCCCCGAGAATTGCGTCGCCGTTGATCTGCGGCCGATGCTGGATCAACTCAACCAGTTTCAAGCCGACGGCACCCTGCTGGCCTTGCGACTCTTGGTCCCGATGGCACCGTTGCCGGCGGAGGCCCTCAAGGCCTTCGACCTACTTGCCGCTGGCAAAGGTGCCGAGTTTGCGGCGCATTGCGCTAGCCAAGTTGGAGTGAAACGGGTCGTCCTCCACGATGGTGACAGCAGCGAAGGGTTCCAACGGGCTTTTTACGGCTGCGGCGGCAAAGTGCCGTTGGTCGAGGAGTTGCTTCCTGTACTGGAACAGCTGCGACCGGAGGGCCATTGGGGCTTGTTTGGCCTGCCGACTGAGCATTTACCCGCGGTGCAAAACACCCTGTCTGACTGCGGTTTTTCAATGCGCAGTGCCGGTGTGGACGGAGAATTCAGCTTCCTCTCCGGTTCGATGGAAAGTTTGAAAGGCTTGCGCAGTAAGAGCGGCCTGGTCTAAGCAAACTCCGAGCAATTCGATTAGGCGATCTGGGTTTGGTGAGTTAACTTATGGGAGTACTTATTGCTTACTCCCATGATTCAACAAGCTGCTCGCTCATTCCCCGTTCGACTCCATACCCTGCTGGCTGGACTGCTTTGCCTGCTGTTTGCCGGTGTGGGCGACTTAGCGTTCGCCCAAGACCTCAATAAAATTGCCAAGGGGCCGCGGCGACTGGTGAAGAAGCTGGCCGAAGATTTGTCCAAGGATGGGCTCGAGGATCCATACAGCGAGGCGATGCGCGTTTTTGAAATGCTCAAGCCCACCGATAAAGAACTGGCCGACCTACAGGCCAAGACTCGAAAGACTTTATTCAAAACGAAGAGCAAGCCAAAAACCAAGCGCTTGGCCAAGCATCGAGAGAATTGTGTTCGAATTGCACTCAAACTTGCAGAGCAAATTGAGCGGAATCCCGAGGCGGAAGATGCGTTGGCAAAGGCTGCGCTGGCGCTGGACCATTCGTGCGAAGTGATTCACAAACGGATCGGGCACGTCAAAGGAAAGGACGGTGCTTGGCGCACTCCTCGTGCGCAGGAGTTGCAAGAGAAGTGGCAAGTCTGGGGGCGTGAGCGGTTTGTGATCATGAACCGCGAGCTGGAAATCGAAGAGAAAATGGCGCCGAACTGGACACGCGTTTCGGTCGGCCAAAACGCAAAGGGTTTTATATACCAGAGCCTGCACTTGGCAGGAACTCAAAGGCCAAGTGTGTTGAAGGAACGGTTGACATCATTGGTGCAATCGCTGCAGCTGGTGAACTATTTTGCTACCGGCGATTCGCAGAAAGTTGGAAGTGAAATTCAACATTTGTGCGTGGGGAAATCAGCCAAGGATTATGAAAAAGCATTGAAGACTCTAGAGGAGCATAAGCTGGTCACTTTTGGCGACTTGCCCAATGAGTTGAAAGATAAGAATGGATGCTTCTTTGGCTATAGCGTTGATCGACTCGACAACGAAAAAGACTGGTTGAATCCGGTGTTAACTTCGGCGTTGCACGATCGCTGGCAGATTGGGATTTATCCCAACTGGTTCTCGGTTGGGCTCAGCAATTACGTGCAAATCATGTTGAAGGAAGTCGGTGAGGAAATGCCAGAAGGCCCGATTTCCCGGCCCGCTGATTTAATCAAACGCGTCGACCAACCCGTTGCCGAAATGTTCTGCGAAACCAAGGCCAATTTGACGAAG
>CAZMDZ010000323.1:0-4632 GCA_964565175.1 uncultured Planctomycetales bacterium | reverse complement strand
GGTGCTTGGGGAAATGAGTGACGAGGCGGTTCAAGCCCTACTGGATCCCGTCACCGATGTTTTGCGTGCCGGAATTGGCGGTGAGGAGATCGAAATCCACATCGGCAAGCCCGCTGGGAACAAGCTGCGCGCCGCCCGCGTCGTCGGTCTGCCGCACCTTTACGCATTGACCGAATTTGACGTCGACCAGCTGCTGCAAAGTGTCGAAAAAATGCGGCGTGCGGACTGAGCCGAAAGCGTGTTTATCATGGGTTCTCTAGCCGATCCCCATGAATTCCAAATACTCCGCTCTCCTCATCCTTGCCGGCCTGGTTTTGGTCGCCGCCGTAGTTTTTTGGCCGCGCGACCAAAATACCGGTCTTATTCAAACTAGCGGCGTTTCAGAGGCCTCCGCCGAAGTCGATCCCGCCGAAGTTGCAGACGGCGGCAGTGTCGCCGACGAACGCTTGCGCGTCGATCGATCCGAACCGGTGCAAGCCGCCGACGCTTCTTTGAATGCTGAAGCGACGGCTGCGAATGCCGCTGAGGTTCAGATCGTGATCGACGGCCAGCCAGTTGGATACCCTTTGGCATTTGCCTGGCGTAGCGGAATCAGTCCGAAGCAAATCTTGCTTAGCGATGCTTTTGGTCGATTGCGAATTCCGTCGGCGAAACAAAAAGATGGCAAGCTGGAATTGCCGGAAGGCTTGCATTGGTCGCAATCGCTCCGTGCCTTGGAAGACGTCGGTGAGTTTGAAAAAGGGAGTATGAAATGGGATGCGCAGCGGCCTTTGCTGACTTTTGATTTGAAGCGGCAAGCGGGATGGCATGGCAGAGTTTTGAAGCCAGGCGCACAACCGGGGGACGTCGGCGTTTGGAAAGCAAAGGTGAGGGTCGGTCAGAGTCGGATGAAAAATCCTGAGCAGACGGAGCTAAGGACCAGTTGGCAATTCCGTGGCGGCAGCTTTTCTTCCAATAGCAACAGTTCGGTACGAACCGACGAGGCCGGTAATTTTTTCGCCCCACTGGTGGATCGGGATGGCCGCATGACCAAGGTCGAAACCGAGGTGGTGGACTCGCCGATCAAGGGATTTGCGAAGCGCGACTGGAACGAGCAGCAGCTGCCTGGTGATGGTTGGTTAGGCGCATTGGTTTTGGAGGCGATGAAGACAGCCGACATCACGGTTCAGGTGATGAACCCTAAAGGGGAAGCGGTCTTGGACGCCGACGTATCGATTCAAAACCAAAGCTTAAGCAATGCCGAAACCGATGGACTGTATCGCTTCACGGATTTAAAGGAAATGAAATCCAACGTGTCGGTGAAGGCAAGCGGCTACTTGCCAGCTTGGATTCCTTTGGCGGCTCCCTTTGACGAATCGGTTTACCAAGTCACTCTGGAACCGACCACCCGTTTCGTTTGCCAAATTGATCTTGATCAATACCCGTTCCCAACCACTCCGGTGCTGATGGTCCGCGCCCCGGGAGATTTGGATTTGCTCGATGCAGCCGGAAAGGAGCGCAATACGATGCGGGTTACGGTCGGAAGTCTCTATTCATCCATGTCCAGTTCGGGCAATGAACCAGGTACAAGGATGTGGCGCGGCGAAATTCGGATGAGCAAAGGCCGGGTGGTGCTGACAGGCTTGCGTAAGGATTTACCGTTCACCGTTGAAGTTTTGGGTCCGTTGGGGCCCTTGGCGGTCGCTGAGGTTCCGCCACGGGAGGATGACGAGCACATCTTAAAGTTGGAAATCAAAGAACCAGGTCGCAAACTTTTCGGCAAAGTGTTGAATGCAGAAGGGTTGCCCTTGATGGGAGCATCCGTGTCGTTGTCCAATAACGACGGCCATCGCGTCCGCCGTAGCGCCGGAGTTGACGGTAGCTTTGCCGTTGAGGGCGCCACGCTCCAGTTATTTAACCTAGATGTCTCGCTGGCAGGCTATGTCCGAATCGAACGGGAGGACGTCGCAATTCCGTCGGATGGCAATCTAGGTGAGTTCGTTTTGCAGCCGGCACGCAAAATGCGCGTGCGTTTTATGCGCCCTGATGGCAGTAGTGGACCTGTGGCTATGACGGTCAATTGGCGCAACGAGGACGACCAGGGTGTTGGCCGCACTCGTGAGAAAGGTTATTTGGTAGTTGCCGGGTTAGCGCCGCACTTGCCCATCGATTTAGATTGGACTTATGGTGGAATTGATTGCACCTACCGAATCAACGTTGGCGAGGACAAGGTGCGGATCCCCTTGCCGGCAATCGGAGCGCTTCGGGTGGAAGTGGTCGACTCGCTCCAAGCGATGCTTGATGACGATTGCTACCTAAGTTTGCAGCTCGAAGGCAGCCCGGCGCCGACTGTGGCAGAACCCCACGGTTTTTGCATAGGCATAAAAGGCGCAAAAACTTTCGATAAGGTTGCGGTCGGGAACTACCGAGCTTGCATCTACCGGTTAACTGGCGACGGCGAACTGCGCAGCTTAGAGCAGGTCGGGCAAGCGAGTTTGGTTCAGGTGCAAGCGGCCAGCAAGGCCGAAGTCTTGCTGACCGATTGAGCGTGTGCAAGGCGCGATCACGCGATCACGCGATCACGCGGACGAGTGGCTTAGAACTCCACCGGCCACAGTTCGCGCCAATTGACCAAGGTGGTCGCAGTGCCTTGCTGCAGTGCGGCCATGGTTTGGGCGTCAACTTGAACTTGGCGCATGGCATTCTCAGCCAGTGCTTTGCCGCAGGCTTCAAAAATGCCCTTTGCATCAATGCCGTGGTAAGCAAAGATGTGCTCCGGCGTTCCCGACTTCGAGAATTTCTGCACGCTCAAGCTGATTTGCTTGGCAGCTAGCACCGAACCAGCGTTATCCAGCAACCCGGCTTCGCCATCGACCACCGAAACGATGGGAACCGTACATGCGGCCATCATTCGCACCTCGGTGGCGTCGGCGGTGGTGGGGGCGGCAACCAAGTGCATGTCGGCAGTTAAGCCAAGTTTGGTCAGTTGCGCATAGTTGTCGCGTTCGGCGAAGCGGCCAAGCAGCAAGTCAGGGTTGGTGACGACCAAAACATCGGCGTAGACTCCAACTTCACGCAAGCGTTCGGCGGCTTCTATTGCGCCGCCGGTGGGAGCGCCCATGGTGAAAATGCGGACCACGTTGTCGCCCGGTTGATAGCCCGGCTGACCAGCGTGATGAAGCAGCCAGTAACCACCGGCAAGCACGTCTTCCCGGACGCTTTCAAGAATGCTTTCATCGGCAAGTGGCTGGCCGTCGGCGTTTTGATGTTGGGTTTGACTGCGCAGCTGCTTCAGCATCGACTTCGGTCGCACGCCCATGGTCACGGCGCGCACCAACACGCCTTCGCGATCCAAGTTGTTGCTGGTGGCGTGGCGCGAAACCGCATCGCACAAAATCCACTCCATTTCTTGTGGATAGTACGGCTCCCAGGTCACCATCGACGGCATCTGCAGATCTGACTTCCACGAGTGTTGCGCGCCCTCAGGCGACAGCGACACACCCGATGGCGTAGCGATCAACAAGAATCCCGAACGCCAGTAAACGTTGTAGTACAACTGGTCCAGCGCGCGTTTGATGAAGAAGTCGTAGATCGTCATCATCGGCAACAATGGAACGCCAAAATAGGCGCCCGACGCACCCAGCGATCCAGCCGCGCTCATCGACGCTTGCTCGCAAATATCAAAACGCACGTGACGTGCATGCGCCGCTTCGGTTGGGCGCAACTTCGGTCGGCCGCGTTCCGATAGATCCCATTCCGCTTCCACATCTTTGGTGAACTCCGGTCCATAAATCTTTCCATCCATGGCCGGATTGATATTCGTTGACGTTCCCACATCGGGAGACAGCGTCAGCGCAAGATCCGCAACCTGACACCAGCGTTTTTCGTCGTCAGTTAACTCGCGGCCGGGGTTCATGCCAGCGGCGGTGAGTTCGTCGTGCACGCCAATGCGAATCAATTTGCCAGCAACTTGGCCCCACATCCATTGGGTGTGCGCGACCGGCAGCAAGCTCATATCGATTCCCATATCCGTCGCCAATGGCAACTGCGGTGCAATCGCCTGATCAATCCGATTGCGGTTCGCAGCGACCACTTTGGTCATTTTCTCAATACCGTCGCGCATCCTCGCGCCACGCTCTGCCAGCAACTCCATCTCTGGCCCACCGGCATCCCAATTGCCCTGCCGTTGGTAGGGCTGATCGACCGGCAATCCTTGCTCATTCAACAAGCGTTCGATTTCTTCCTTCGACGGCAACGCGCTGTGATTGCCGGGCATCGCGCGGCACTCCAATCCCCAGCCCTTGATCGTGTGAGCAATGATCATCGTCGGCTCACTGGCATCGCGCGCCTCGGCCATCGCCGCAATCACCAACTCCAAATCATGCCCGCCGACGTCCTCCAGCAAGGCCAGCAACGCGTCGTCGCCGAGTTTGGCCAGCGCGGTTTTGGCTTTCGGCACCCGCGTCGTCAATAACTTGCGGACTTCGGCGGCGTCGCGCTTCCACACCAAACCGGTGTATTCCATATCCGACAGCCCATTTTCAAACGCTTGCTGAAGCTGTTTGCCGCTGGCGCCAGCAAATGCCGCCAACCGCTTCTGACCATGGCGCAGGTGAATCACCTTCCAACCATTGGCCAACATCGTGCCTTCAA
>CAZMDZ010000322.1:0-4683 GCA_964565175.1 uncultured Planctomycetales bacterium | reverse complement strand
GCGCGCTACGTCGAGGAGCGCAGGCCCGATGTGCTCTTCGCGCAGTTCGAGATGTCCATCTCGACCATCCGCTACGCGGTGGAGGCGAACCTCCCAGTCGTCATCCTCTGCCACGGTCCCTTCGGCTACACCGAGCTCGCAGAGACCGGCCTCGCGCAGGCGGTGGACCTCTTCGTATTCAACAGCGTGTTCCTGCGCAACGCGGCCAACCGCAACGTCAACCACGTGATCGTGAGCCCGCCGGTGGACCGCGACCGGGTGACCGCACCGTCCGGTCTCGACCGACGCTTTGTGACCCTCGTGAGCCTCTTCAGCAACAAGGGCCCGCACGTGCTCTACGGGCTCGCGCGGGCCATGCCCGAGCGACAGTTCCTCGGGGTCAAGGGTGCATACGGCGAGCAGGAGATCGAGGACCTGCCCAACGTCGAGCTCCGAGACACCACGCCGGACATCCGCCAGATCTACGGCGAGTCGCGCGTGGTGCTCATGCCGTCGGCCGAGGAGTCGTTCGGACTCGTCGCGGTGGAGGCGCAGACCAACGGCGTCCCCGTCATCGCCTCCGACCTGCCGAGCCTGCGCGAGTCGCTCGGCGATGGTGCGCTGTTCGCCCCCCGCGAAGATCTCGGCGCGTGGGCTGCCGCTCTACGCCGCCTCGACGATCCGGGCTTCTACGCTGAGATGAGCGGGCGCGCGAAGGCCAACGCGGCTCGCTACGACACCGGGCGGGACGCGTCCGAGCTCGTCACGGTGCTCGAGGCGATGGTTCGCCGCTGGCGCTGGCGTCGCAGACCGAGCCTCGCGTGGCTCGCGGAAGAGCGCGCGGAGCGCGAACGACGGATCCGGGAGATCTTCTGGCGGGCCTCACGGCGAGAGCCCACGTACTCGGAGCTTCTGGCGCTGGTCGACGGCGCCCACAGCCTGCGCGAGCTCGAACAAATCGTCCCGCGCATGGAGGCGGGCGCATGAGGAGCATCGGCGCCCGCACCGAGATCATCGACCACTTCCCGGTCTACGGGGACGACGGCTTCACCAAGGTCCCCGATTTGGGCCCCGACGCCTTTGCCCTTGTGGTCTTCCACGACGGCGAGGTGGCTCAGGTGAACGTCGACATCTCTCAGATCCCCGGCAGCCCCGGCGAGTACCGCCTGGCGTTCACGCCCGTGCAGGCCGGCTTCTACGAGATCGAGGTCGCCTACACCGCCGGCAAACAGGCCTACGCCGAGCAGTATCAGGTCACCGAGGCCGTGGTCACGGGCGGTAGCCGACCGCCCGACTGGGGAGCGTGATGGCGGGCCTTGCACGGGGACAGACGAGCGGCTGCGCCAACCCGGCGCTCGACATCTACACGAGCGTCGCCGGCCAGCTCGTGGACGTCCAGGTGCTGGAGTTCCAGGTCTTCGACGTCTCCACGCCCGCCAAGCGGGACGAGCCGGTCCAGGTGTTCCCGCCGGACGGACGTGTCGCGGTGGACGTCGCGCAGGAATGCCCCGCGGGCGGTCACCTCGGGCTCGGCCACTACGTCGCCGGCTGGACCGTCCCCGACGATGAGCCGCTCGGCGCCCACGAAATCCGCTGGTTCTTTCATCTCGGCCCCGAGACGCCCGAGCAGACCTTCGTCGAGGAGTTCGAGGTTGCCCCCGTGGTCGCCGGCGGTGTGGCGCACGGCTACTGCGAGGTAGCGGACCTGCGCGCCGAGGGCGTCACCGAGGTGCAGGCGACCGACGATCGGCTCGCCTTCCTCATCGACGAGGCCAGCCGCACCATCGACCGGCTAACGGGCTGGTTCTTTGCGCCGCGGCTGCGCACATTTCGGCTCGACGGGCGCGATGCGCCGAGCCTCGAACCTCCGGCCCCGCCGATCCGCATCGATGTGCTGTCGCTCGGAGGCAGCGACGTCTCCACGGCCCCCGACGACCTCGTCGTCGTCGGAGCGCCCGTCCGGCCGGGATTCGACAGCCCAAGGCTGACGCTGCGTCACGGCCGCCGCTTCCCGAGGGGCCGGGGCAACGTCGAGGCCGAAGGTTTGTGGGGCTACACCGAGGACGACGGGAGCCCGCACGGCCGCACGCCGCTGGAGATCCGGCGCGCCTGCATGATGCTCGTGCTCCGGGCGCTGCCGCGCCTGGGCGACGCCGACGCCGCGGGCGAGGCCCGCAGCCGCTGGCGCGTCATCGAGGAGCGGACGCGCGACCAGAGCTACCGCCTCGACCGGGAGACGCGTCCGGCGCCGCTGACTGGTGACCCGGACGTGGACGCGATCCTCGGGCGGTACCGCCGGCCCGCGGCGATGGGGGCGGCCTGATGCGTGGACGCCTCATCTTCGCATTCCTGGCCGAGCTGTTCCGGCTCGACACGCACGCGATGGCGACGGTCGATCCGGACGGCGCCGGTCCGCTCGAGGGCGGCTACGACCCGGACTTCAAGGAGCCCGTGGTGGTGGACCAGAACGACGACGGCATCGGCGAGCGCATCCGTGCCGAGCACGAGCCGGTGCGAGTACCCTGCCAGGTGGACACCAAGGTCTTCGACGAGCTGCGGATGTTCGCGTCGGGCAATGCTCCGCGCTCGCGCATCGACCTGGTCTTTCACTTCAAGGATCTCGAGCGGCTCGGGCTCGTGGACGCCGCATCAGGCGACGCGCTCGTTCGTCCCGGCGATCGGCTCGGTGCGCTCTACGACAAGGCCGGCGAGCTCGTGCAGACGGTCCGTACACCGCCCGGTCTCTATGTCACCGAGGCGCGCCCGTCCGGCTTCGGGCTCAACATGGCGCGTCCTCGACGGAACCTGCTGATGGTCACCTTCGAGGACCGGCAGCCCGCCGCAAGGAGGGCCGCATGAGCGTCCGCAAGACCGGCGACTGGGCCCTCGCGCGGCGCCTGCTCATGGGCGCACCCGTGAAGCTCAAGCTCGCGGTGGGTACGGCCATCCGGCAGGAGGCCCAGCTCCTGCGCAAGGAGATCGTCCAGGGCATCACGAAGCAGGCGCCGGGTGGCAAGGCGTTCAAGCCGTTGTCGCCGCTCACCCTCGCCGCCCGCAAGATGAAGGGCCGGGGCGGCACCAAGGCGCTCATGGTCCGTGGCGATCTGCGCAACGCCATCGCCGCCATCGTCAAGGGCGACGAGGCGTTCGTGGGTGTGCCCCGTAAGGCCCGGGGCAAGGGCGGCAAGTCGGTCATCGACGTGGCCCAGGTCCAGGAGTTCGGCGCTGGCCCCATCGTGATCCCCATGACGCCAGCCATGCGCCGATTCCTCTTCGCGATGCTGCGCCGGGCCGGTGTGGAGAAGACCGGTGGCTCGGGGCGCGGCGTGGTGGTCGTTCAGATCCCCGCGCGGCCTTTCTCCGTCCCGCCTTCAAGCAGTTTCAAAAGGGCGTTCAAAAGCGCTTCCTCGGCCGTGTCGCCGGATTGATGGGTATGGCCGCGGGACCGACGCCTGGCCGGGGAGGGAGCTGAGATGGCGGTCCCCTTGCTGACAGGGATCTCCCCCGCGATCGGCCCGACCGGCGGCGGCGACGTCGTGCGCCTGACCGGGACCGGCTTCGCGCCCGAGGTCGTGGTGCTCTTCGGCGACGCGCCGGCCGAGGTGCTGTCGGCCCGCGACGAGGCGGGCGTCTCGCTCGCCGACGTCCGCACGCCGGCTCACGCCGACGCCGTCGTCGACGTCACGCTTCGCAACCTCGACGCGACCGGCGTCCCGGTTCCCGGAGAAGATGCCACGCTTGCCGGCGCCTATCGCTTCCAGCGCCCGCGCATCGTCGCCGAGTCCGACCTGACGCGGCTCGTGCGCGCGTTGCTGCGCGAGCTCAAGCGCCAGGTCATCGCCAACGTCAGCATGACCGTCTCGATCGACTACGACGACACGACCGTGGACGGGATGAGCGTCATCGCGATCTCTCAGCTCCCGTCGCTGATGCTGTCGGGACCTCGGGTCGCCGAGAACCGCTTCTTCTCCACCAACGAGCCCCGCGAGGACGTCGTGCCGGGAGCCTCGGGCCCTGAGCTGATGCGACGTCGCCCTCCGTACACCGTGGACCTGTCGTTCACGCTGACCGCGGCGTCCGATCGAACCGTCGAGCTGCTCAACCTGATGGCCGCGGTCGCGACCTTCCTCTACCGTAATCGCTGGGTCGAGCTGCCGCGCGATCCGGACCACCCGGACGCCGCCACAGCACGATGGGAGATGGATCCGGAGGGCGACTTCCAGACCCGCCTCGACGGTCCCGACGACGTCCGCGTCTTCAGCTGCGGCTTCGTCGTCCGCGGCTTCGACATCGACGAGGGCCAGACCCTCGACGTCGGCCGAGCCGTCCTCGAGACCGAGCTCGACACCGAGGCCATTGCTCCAGGAGGTGCCCCGTGACCATCACGCTGATCAACGCCACGCGCCGGATGAAGGTCGTCAACCTGCCGCACGCGAGCTACTGCGAGGCACTCGGCACCTGCGCATGTGCGTCCGGACAGGACAGACCAACGGCGTCTTCGCTGACCCTGCCTGCTGGGAGCACGACGCCGGGCCTCCACGAGGCCGTGCTCCAGCTCCCCGACGTCGCCCGAGACATCCGCGCGGGTGAGCTGCGGGTCCGGCGCGAAGTGCCTCCACCGCAACCCAAGTCCCGACCCCGGAAGGCCTCGCGCCGAACCGGGCGCAAGAAGGCGAGGTAACCCATGGGCGGACAGCTCCTTTC
>CAZMDZ010000321.1:0-4718 GCA_964565175.1 uncultured Planctomycetales bacterium | reverse complement strand
GACCACTGGCGGTCGGTAGCGATTCAAGATACACCGCGTCAACATCGCCCAGCAACCACGACACCTCCGCCGCATCTTCCTGCGGCAAATGCGCAATGGCATCCTCTCGAATCGCGCGGATGTAGCCAGCAAAACTCAAACCGCCACTCTTCTCCAAGGTCTCGCGCAACCAAGTGAAGTAGAACTTGCGATCCTCAAGCGACCACCCCTTCTGCACTCGTCGCAGCGAGTATGCGTACTGAATATTCTGACTATTCGGCGTATTCGCCATCGCCTCAAGAATCGCTTTTCCATACTCATGCCGAGTCAGCATTTCGGCGTTGTATTTCATCGCCGCAGTTTGCGTGACCTTCATTAAAGCAATCGTTTTGGCGACGACATTCGGTGCATCCAAGTAACTCAACAGGCGGCAGAGTTCGGTGTTCAGGTTTTGGATTAGAGCCTGCGCCTGCTGCTGATCGCTCCCTTTGCCTTGACCCAAATCTTGCGCGGGGAAATGCGGATCTAACTTCGCAATCACCGAATCAACTTCAGTTTCAGTCGGCGGCGCCAGTCGAATCAGGCAAAGCGAATAGGCGCGCAGCAATGCCAGTTGATCGTCGGCATTGAGGTCACCATAGGGGATTTCATTGAGTTTCTTCAGCACCCGGCTGGTCAAACTCGCGTCGCCGTGGCGGCACAGCGCGATCACCCCTTCAATCACCGCCCGCGGCCTGCTTTCCGCAAACACGGGCTCCTGCCAATGGGCCAACTTCTGGCTCTCAATCGCAATTCGAGCCGCATAACGGATCTCCCGATCCCCATGCGACAAGTGCGGCCATGCCTGATCCACCGCCTCGGAGCCTACGCTCTTGCCGTGAAACTGCTCCAACGAATGACGCAAATCGCGCAACTCTTGATTGGCCACCAAACTCTTCGCCGGCCGGTCATCGCCGTCGCCCACATACTGAATCCGATACAGCTTCGAATCGGTATTGCGCCCGCCGATCACAAAGTACATATGCCCATCCGGCCCGAAACGCATCGCCGCAATGTTCAACGGTGTACCACTCAAAAACTCCTTTTTGGTGCCGACGTAACTCGATCCGCGCTCCTCTAAATCCACCGTGTAAATGGTGCCGAAAGTCCAGTCGCACAAGAACAACTTGTCCTGATAATAATCCGGGTAGTTCGAGTGATGGCCAAAACTAATCGCCGTCGGCGAACCCGGTCCGATGTCGATCACCGAACCATTGCTATCGGCAAAATAATCCGGCCATTTCGCCGACCCGGCCCGCCAGCCAAATTCACTCGCCGACGTCACGTGATTCACACGCGTCGCGCGATACCATGGGCTGCCGATATCAAATTCCAAATCCGAATCGTAAGTAAACAGCTCACCCTCGCGGTTGAGCGCAATGTCCACGCAATTGCGCATGCCCGACGAAATCATCGTCCAGTCTTTGCCGTCGGGAGAAATGCGGCAAATCCATCCCGCCGGCGCGTGCACGCCAATCGCATGTCCGCTCGGGTCATTCATCGCCGCCAGCAGCGAGTCTAATCCCCACACTTCCGGCTGCAAACTGCGCACGCCGTCGGGAAGGGGAGAGTGGTTGCCGGAAACCAAGTACAAACCTTTGCCGTCTTCAGTTTTGATGATCGAGTGCGCCGAGTGCTCATAGCCCACATGCAACTCCTTCAGCAAAGTGAATTCGTCGTATTGATCGTCGCCATCGGTGTCGCGGCAGCGGTAAAAACCCTTCATCGACGACATGTACAAACTGTCGAAGGCATACAAAAACCCAAGCGCGCCACCAACTTTGCGTTTGCCCCAAGGGATCGGATCCCAGGGGAATCCGTTCAATCGCTCGACGTCGATTTCGGAATTCGGGTCGTTTTCATCCGCCAGCGTCACTCGAAAAACGCCGTCACTATCTTGATCGGAAACGATCAACCGCCCCTGCGGGTCAAAAGCCATCGCCACCCACGAGCCTTCCTCTTTGGGCACCGAATAAAGCAATTCCGCGTCGAATCCCTCAGCAATGGTGATGCCCGTGTCGGCATCGAGCACATATTTCGTCTCTGCGGCAGCCGGAGCGAGGTCGGCATTTTCAACCTCGACAGATTCTGTTTTTCCGCAGCTCGGCCCGAACAGGGGAAGAATTGCGGCGAGTAAAATGGGGGCGGAGGTCTTCGTCATTTCGAACAGGAGCGATGACAACTCTAGCTGATTCCCCATTCGTTTGATTCGAAGACCAAACTCCTGCCGGGATTATTCCACCCGCAATTCATCCAAAAAGAACCACGACGGCTGACCAGCACCTAAATGCCAATCCGGGCAGGTTTGGGTGGCGCTGACTTTGAGCCGGAAGGCGGTGAAGTTATGGGCTTGAGGGAGATCCGCCTGATACCGATGGGCGAGGTTGTCGTGGTCGTCAATTGCTTGAGAGCCTTGCACCTGGCCGTCGGTGTGGTGGGTGAGAGTTGCGATATGCATCCAAGCACCGTTGCTGGATTGACCCTCCACGATGATGGCCCGCGGCAGCCAAATCCACGATTTGGGTTCTTGCAGGGCGTGAAAGGAAATGCGAGTGGCCGACCCAAGCGGCTTTTGCGGAGTGAAGGTGATGACCGCATCGGTCCCCATCCAGCCCACCCAATTTTCCCCATAAGCGCGCGTCACCGGCGCACTTCCGGGGCGGCCGCCGGGCAGACCATCGACTAATCGACGGACATCGCCGTCGGCATATTGCGGGCTGGGGGAGGGGGCGGATTGAATCGAGGATGCATACGCGAGGTGATTGGGCAAAGCCGGATCGAGCAGGCGGTTCCAATCCCGCAGGTATTGATCCAAACCCAGGTCGTACTCGCGCAATTTTATGATCCCAGCCCTCTTGCAGCCCGTGACAAAAGCTAAAATCAAATCTTTGATTTCGTTCCGTGGGACAAGCTTGGTAGAGGAACTCGCAGGGTTAGCCGACGCCAGATCGGCCTCCCAAATTCCGCCTGGTTCCGCCCCGCGCCGCTTGGCAATTTCCAGCTCCGCATACAACAACGGCAAGCGCGCGGTTTCGACGCGCAGCTTCAACTTTGGGTTTTGGCTGACCGCAGCGATTGCGTCCGCAAAATGACCCTTCGCTTTACCGACGACCTCCGGCCGCAGCCACGAATCCTCCGCCAACGCCGGGTTGCCATAAAGCACCAACTCCTCGCCGCTGGCTTCCACTTCATTGTGGAGTAAATCGATATACGCGCGCAGATGCGGTGCCGCCTTGCCGTAATAACCGGCCAGGAATTCGTCGATCAATGCTTCCACATCCACCGTTGGATCCCACGCCAGCTTGGCCAGTAAATAGCAACGCAGCTCGGCGAACTCGGTGCGCAGGCCATTGCCCTGCAAAAACACATGACGCACGCCGTTGGCTGCGAACCAACGCACATTTGGCCCGAGAGTGCGCAAATTGGGGAATGGCGCAACTGGGCTTGCGAATTGAACTTCGTAATCCCACAGGAAGATGTCATTGGCAATTTGACTCCAGCCTTCCATGTGATCTGGAAAACTACTTCCCGGGTTGGCGGTAATCGGCCGCGCGCGATCTTCTTCGATCGTGCACAACATGATCGACACGTTCTCCCGCGGCTTCAGCGTGCGCGGCGGCTTGCGCGAATATTGATAAGCCAAAGTCGAAATGATGTGGTCCGGAAAACGATCGGCCAGCGCGTTCACAAAGGTCAGCAGCGAACCCATTTGACTACCCTCGCGCAAATCCATCGCCGCGCACTCCGGGCAAGCACAAGCATCGTAATTGTCTTCCTGGCTGAACGAGATATAGCGCGCACTAGGATGTTCCGCCAAACTCCGCTCCATGCTGGCGGCGACGATTTCCAATACCTGCGGGTGGCTCATACACAGCTGGCTCGGCGTGCGTGTATCGCCAATGAGCGCAAAATACTCAGGGTGCTGCTCAAAGTAATCCTTCGGACTCAAATGCCGAAACGCCGAATGCACCCAGCCCGGAGCCCACAGCCGACCGACCTCTTCCTGCACCCGATCCAACTTGTGCCAGCGCCTGTATTCGGAGTCATTCGCCGGTCCGTAGTTCACCTGCCGGAACCAAATCGGTGGAATTTGGGTCAAGGCGAGGTCACCTGGCGACTTGAGCCCGTCGGTGGTGGGGATGTCGAGTACGCCGGGGGCCCAGAATCGTGCGCCGAGTTGAGTCTCCAGGAAATGACTGGCTGCGTGAACCACCCCCAATGGCTCGGTCGGCTCGACGTCAGCTGGCCCTGCTAGAAAAACCAAATCCCCTTCGACCGCGCGAATGGTGAATCCATCTTCACCAAGTTTTTTCAGGTCGACTCCGAGTCGTGCCGCGTGAGCCTGACCGGCCTGAGTTGCACCGATCAAAATTCGTGGTGCAGCCGAATTTCCTTCCACGACCACCGGGATTTGAACCCCTGTCGCCTGATCGATGATTCGCACCAATAATTCCGCCGCCTCCCTTTCCTGAGGGGATTCCAGTTCTGGCACGACCACCTGCCAATCACTGTGCCCGTCGCTAACAATTTCTAGCGCGGCCAAGTTCCAACCAGCCGAATCTTGCTCGGCCAAGTCCCGCCCAGTCGCAGAACGCTCAGTCGAACCGTCGCCAACTTGGTTGGAATCGGTCGCGCTGCAGGCAAGCAAAGGCAAGATCAAGAGCCAGGCGTAAGGGAGGGGGCGAAAACTGAATTGCATG
>CAZMDZ010000320.1:0-4733 GCA_964565175.1 uncultured Planctomycetales bacterium | reverse complement strand
GCGTACGCATTGATTCCCATGTTTGCGCTGGCTACGAAATTCCACGCTTTTACGACTCCATGATTTGCAAGTTGATCGCCTACGGAGACGATCGCGACGAAGCCATTCGCATCGGTCGCCGCGCTCTTCGCGAATTGCAAATTCAGGGACCTGGGATTTCCACCACCAAGGATTTGCATCTACGCATCTTGGGCCAAGCCGATTTCGTCAACGGTCAAATTGACACCTCTTTCCTCGAGAAATACCTGGACGAATAATCGCCATGCGACGTGCACTGGTTACTGGAGCCGCAGGCTTCTTAGGCTCCCATTTGTGTCAATTGCTACTCGACCGCGGTTGGGAAGTGGTCGGCATGGACAACTTCATCACGGGCGATGAAAACAACTTGGCTGAGTTGCGCAAGAATGAGCATTTCAGCTTCCAACGACACGACGTGACCCAATTCATTCACTTGGCAGGACCAGTGGATGGAGTTTTTCACTTCGCTTCGCCAGCCTCACCGATCGACTACTTGCAGATTCCGATCCAGACGATGAAAGTGGGGGCGTTGGGTACCCACAACTGCCTGGGTTTGGCACTGGCCAAGCACGCGCGGTTTTTGATCGCCAGCACCTCGGAATGCTACGGCGATCCATTGGTCCATCCACAACCGGAAGAGTACTACGGGAACGTCAACCCGGTCGGTCCACGAGGTTGCTACGACGAAGCCAAACGCTTCGCCGAGGCGATGACCATGTCGTACCACCGTCACCATGGGCTGGAAACCCGCATTGTGCGGATTTTCAACACTTATGGTCCGCGCATGCGCCTTGACGACGGTCGGGTGCTGCCTGCGTTCATCGGTCAAGCCCTGCGCGGCGAGCCGCTCAGCGTCTTCGGCACCGGTAAGCAAACGCGTTCGTTCTGTTACGTCGACGATTTGCTTGACGGCATCTATCGCTTGTTTGAAAGCGACGAGGTTTACCCGACCAACATCGGTAACCCGCGCGAAATGAGCATTTTGACCTTTGCCGAAAAGGTCCAGGAAGCAGTGGGTTCGGCGGTACCGCTCGAATACCACCCGATGCCCGAAAACGATCCAAAAGTGCGCCAGCCGGATATCACCAAGGCGCGCGAACTGCTCGGTTGGGAACCTAAAGTGCAGTTGGAAGACGGTATTCAGCGTTGTCTTGAGTATTTCCGCGGCTGCGTGGAAGAACAGAAAGCGACCTCCCCCGGCTCTTAGCCAAAACTTCATTGATCAACCAAAATGTGTGGCATCGTCGCCGCTCTCACTGAATCGGGCAATGTTGTGCCCGATGTCATTTCCGGTCTGAAAACTCTCGAATACCGCGGCTACGATTCAGCTGGCGTTTCGGTGATGACCGAAGAAGGCCTGCAAGTGCGGCGCAAGATGGGCAAAATTGCCAACCTTGAAGCTGAACTGGTCGCCAACGAACTGCCGCATTCGGTGCAAGCCATCGCCCATACTCGCTGGGCCACGCACGGGGTACCAGCCGATCGCAATGCACACCCACACACCGATGACAATGGGGAAGTGGTGTTGGTGCATAACGGCATCATCGAGAACTACGACGAACTGCGTACTTGGTTGCGCGGTCACGGTCATCGTTTTCAATCCGAAACCGATACCGAAGTATTCGTCAACCTGATCGCTTATCACCTGCGCAAGTTGAACGACTTGCACGCAGCGGTTCGCGCTGCGCTGGAGCAGGTCCATGGTGCTTATGGCATCGTTTGCATGGCTGCGAGTCAGCCTGGCCAAATGGTGGTGGCTCGAATGGATTCCCCGCTGGTGGTCGGCGTTGGCGAAAGCGGAACTTATGCCGCCAGCGACATGCCAGCACTGCTCCACCTGACCCGCGACTTTGTCATCCTGGAAAATGGTGAAAGCGCCTTGCTGACCTTGGATGGCATTCAACTGTTCGGCACCAAAGGCGAGCAGATAGAACGCGCCCCGCAACATTGTGACTGGACGCCAGAGCAAGCCGAAAAAGGCGGTTATCCGCACTTCATGCTCAAGGAGATCGAAGAGCAGCCCGACGTCTTGGCGCGCACCGCTTTCGACCGCTTCCACGACAGCAACGGAGACGTCGACTTTGAGGCGGACTTCGGCATGGACGATGCCGAACTGCGCTACTTCAGCCGCTTGCGTTTCATGGCGATGGGCACCAGTTTGCACTCCGCCATTTTGGGGCAAATGATGTTGGCCGAGCTGGCCCGCCTGCCTGGCGAAACGCTCAACGCCAGTGAGTTCTTGTACAGCCCTGAACTCGAAGAGGGCGACGCCCTGACGGTGATCATCTCCCAGTCAGGGGAGACCGCTGACTCGTTGCGCGCCATGCGCGAAGTCCAACGGCGAGGCGGCCGGGTGCTAGGGATTTGCAATGTCATGGGTTCGACTCTTGCCCGCGAAGCCGATCACCTTATCCTGACTCACTGTGGCCCCGAGGTGGGGGTGGCCTCAACCAAGGCCTTCTTCGGTCAATTGACCGCGCTCTATCTCTTGGCAATCCGCTTTGGGCGGGCACGTCGGGTGCTGGCGCCATCGCAGGGTCGTGATTACTTGAACGACTTGCGCGCTTTGCGGCCGAAACTGGATGTTTTGTTTGGTAAAGAGACTCGCGACGCCGTATCCCAAGCCGCTGACTTCCTTGCGGGAGTCAAATCGTGCTTGTTCCTCGGACGGGGGATGAACTATCCGATCGCCCTAGAAGGCGCACTCAAGCTCAAGGAGATTTCCTACATTCACGCCGAAGGCTACCCAGCAGGCGAGATGAAGCATGGGCCGATTGCTTTGATCGACGAGTCGTTCCCGGTCATTGCCGTTGCCACTCCAGGGCGCACCTACGACAAGATGATCTCCAACATGGAGGAAGTGCGGGCGCGCAATGGCAAAGTCATCGCCGTTGCCGTCGCTGGCGATGAAAAAGTCGCTGCCCAGGCGGATTTCGTTTTGCCAGTTCCTGAAGTGCCCGAACTACTTTCGCCATTGGTCAACATCATCCCGCTGCAACAGCTTTCCTACGAAGTTTCGCTGCGCCTAGGTTGTGATATTGATCAGCCGCGAAACTTGGCCAAATCCGTCACCGTCGAATAAGCAAAAACTCCCCAACTTGGAAACCGTCATTCGCCGATAGGCACTAATGCACATGAGTATGGACTTAATCACTGGAGGAGCCGGATTCATCGGTTCCCATCTGGCTGAAAGCCTCGTCGCCCAAGGCCGCAAAGTGCGGGTGGTCGACAACCTGTCGACCGGACGTATGTCCAACTTGGACGGCGTGGACGTTGATTTCTTGGAGGGAGACGTCGCCGATGCCGACGTCGCCGTGCGTGCATGCCAGGACGTGGAACGCGTCTTTCACATGGCCGCGCGCCCCAGTGTGCCCTGGAGTGTGGAGTTTCCCGAAGAGGCGTGGAAGACCAACCACGGAACCACTCTGGCGCTGATTGAAGCGGCCAAAGTGACGCCGGTCAAGCGCATTGTGTTTTCCTCGACATGCGCGCTCTATGGCGACAATCCTGAGCTGCCTAAGCGGGAGAATATGACACCGGAGCCGGTTTCGCCCTATGGCGAGCACAAGTTGATGGGCGAAGGTGTTTTGGCTGAAGCGCACGCAGCTGGCGTCGTCGAAGCAGTGGTGTTGCGTTACTTCAACGTTTATGGTCCGCGCCAAGATCCATCGTCGCCTTACTCGGGCGTGATATCGCTGTTCACTCGGTGGGCGTTAGAAGGCACCCAGCCGAACATTTTTGGTGATGGCGGCCAGACTCGCGACTTTGTTTACGTCGGCGACGTCATCCGCGCGAATCAACTGGCGATGGCAGCCGAATTGCCCGGCCCTGGGGTCATCACCAACATCGCAACCGGCGAATCGATTTCGATTTTGGAACTGTGGGGCAGCGTCTGCCGGGCGGGCGATTTGCCGGTGCTGGAGCCAAACTTCCTGCCACCCCGGGAAGGCGATGTTCTGCATTCGGTGGCCGACACCAGTCGCGCCAAAGAAGTCCTCCACTTCGAAGCGCAAACTGTCTTGGCCGACGGCCTGCGCACCACTGTCGCTGCGGGCGTTTAACCGGCGAAGCTACTCGGCGGGTACTTTGAAGACGTCCGGGTCGTCAATCGCAAGGCGGCCATAAAAGGATTCGTGGCCGCGCAGAATCCAGATATTGTCCTCTTGATGGCGGAAGGTCGGCCCGCGGGCCAAGGTCACCATCTCGGGCACGGAACGGACTCTTGCCCAGCCATCCGGCATCGCCTTGGTCGGTTCCACGCCGACGGCGAGTACCCAATCACCAGCTTCCAAGCCCAGCCGGTCGGCGGGGGAGCCGTCGAAAACTTCGGTGATTTTTAAGCAAGCATCAGAGGAGTCTTCGCCGTTTGGACCAGTGAACTGAATGGCGTCGCGCTCAAGCGAGATGCCAAAGAGACCAAAATCGTCGCGGGCGGAGGAGGCCATCAGCTTGAGCGAGACCTGGGTCGATTGACCGTCGCGGTGCAGCGACAACTTGAGCTCTTGCTCAGCGCTTTTCTCCCTCATCCGGCGGACAAAATTCGAGTGGCGCGACACCGCTTTGCCGTCGACGGCCAAGACTCGATCACCGACTTGCACCCCAGCCAATGCTGCAGGACCGCGCGGATGCACCGACTCAACCACCGGCGCATCGGTTTGCTCTTGCGGGCCCACGGTCAGTCCAGCCCAAAAGGCGTCGCGCCTCAATTGATCGTT
>CAZMDZ010000319.1:0-4738 GCA_964565175.1 uncultured Planctomycetales bacterium | reverse complement strand
GAGCAGGGTGGTTGGCAGTGTGCGGGCATTGTGGAGTCAAAGCCAGGATCAAGTTGCTTTCGCTGGTATCTCCCAGGGTTTTCGTGCACCGAGTTTGTACGACCTGACTTCGCTGGATGAAACCAGCGTGACGGAAACGCCGAATTTCGACTTGGATCCCGAGCACTTCGTTCAGTTTGAAGTCGGCAGTCGCGGTCGTCAGGGCGCGTGGAGTTGGGAGGCGTCGGCGTATGAAACGTTGATTAGCGACATGATTGTGCGCTCGCCGGAAAACGCGACCGGTGGCGACGTGATCAAGCACAACAACGATGGTTGGATCCACGGCGTGGAAGCGGCTTTGAGTTTTGAATGGACGCCTGAGATTCAAACCGAGTTGTGGGGCGGTTGGATGGACGGCGAGGTCGATCAACTGCTGCCGGGCGGTACCGAAGTTTCGCGGCCGACCGATCGATTAATGCCGTTGCAAGCGCGTTTGATGACTCGCTACCAACAGCAAGATGCACCCTGGTGGGCTGAAGCTTACGTTTGGGCGGTGGATGGTCAATACGACCTCTCGCTGCGCGATGAGCGCGACGACACCCGCATCCCCGACACCGATAGCGACGGTTTCGCCGACGGCACCCCCGGCTACACCATTTTTGGCGTGCGCGGTGGCTATGAACTGCGTCCGGGAGCAGTGATGACGGTGGCGTTGGAGAACGTCGGCGACAAGGATTACCGCGTGCATGGTTCTGGGGTCAATGGTGCTGGCATGAATTTGATCGTTGGTTTGGATCTGCGCTTTTAGCGGGGGGTTGCCGAGATTCTGTCGAACCAGGGAAGGTCTAAGCGATTTCCAAGACGTCAGCCTGTTCGGCTAAGCTATGGCATGAGCCGACCTGAGCGGCGTACACGGCAATTCGAACCCAAGAACATCAAACGTGGTTTTTTGGGTTCGGGTGCGCTGCATGTTCTGACCTTCGGAGTGTTGCTCAGTTTGCCGGTGGTGCTTTACCGGCAGATGGAGCGCAAGTCGCCGCCCAAGATCGATGTCAATTTTGTGGCTGAACTGCCGGAGCAATCGCCAGGTTTGCCCGAGTCCATACCGGAAGTCGAGGTGGTGCCGCCCGAGGATTATGAGGCGCGGCTGAAGGAGGCCGAAGAAGCCCTCTCGCAAGAGGCGGAGGTAGATTGGCAGCGCGAGCCGTCGCCGTTGCAGTCGTGGCCGGTGGACAAGGCATGGTTGACCAATCCTGATTCCTATCAGCAGTTAATCAAAAAGCCAAAGGTGTCGGTGATCGACATCAAGCCCGCGCCACCAAAGGATCCAAAGCCCAAATCCGATCCACCGCCGATCGTAGATCCGCCCGCCCCGGTCAATCCAGATCCAACGCCGTCGGTTACGGCCACCGTCAAGCGCCCGGATCCAGTGCCAGATCCCAAGGCCAGTCCCGATCCGGTTTATCCCTGGCAAGCCGTGCGCCGGCGCTTGCAAGGTGTGGCCAAAGTTCTAGTCGAAGTCGACAGCCACGGCAAAGTGGTGACGGCACGCATTTCACAAACCTCCGGCCATGGAATTTTGGATCGCGCAGCTTTGGACGCGGTGAAGAAGTGGACGTTCTTGCCCGCGTTGAAGGACGGCAAGCCGGTACCTGGCGCGGCGGTGGTTCCGGTGAATTTTCATTTCAAGCCTAATGGCCGGTGATGGCTTTTCCGGTTGCGCCTGAAACGAGCTTTGCTTCGATTGCGATCAATGGCATCGCCCAAGACCCCAGCAGGGCGCTTTGGCTTCCGACCCAAGATTTTGCGACCAAGCCAAAGTCGGGAAACGAGTCGCCATCGAGGTCCGGGAATTCGGTGATATCCAAGTCGATTCCCCAATGAGTGTCGAATTCGAATTCATGAGTCCATCCGTGGCTTGGATTGGTCCATGGTCTAAATTGAAGCGCTTCTTCTTCAGACCCTACGGGCCATTCGATAATTTCGAATAGTCCGGATCGAGTGGCGACTTCGTCCGGATAGGACTCCGCCGGAGGAATGGTTTTCAGCCGACTCCAGGGGGTTGATTCCGGTTTCATCAAGGCGCCGTCAATGCCATCGAGCCATGAGTATTCCCAGCACGACTTGTCGCTGGGTAAATCAACAGTATGTTTGATGAACCAATCCTTTTGCCCATCTTGATTAATGTCAAAATGGGTAAGGATGGCCTCCGGGTCGAAGTCTGGAAGGCTGGGATTCCAAATGTCAATTTTGCGAATAAGCTTGCCGCCTGGAATTTCGTAGGTGGCGAGGTAATGGTGATCTTTCTCTTCGAACTCTTGATTCCAAACCCCGCTCCAAAGGTGGGCAATGGTCGTTGGGATTGATTCTGGCTCGTCGGGCAAGACAAAGTAAATGATGTCTCCCAAGCTTCCCTGAAGGGTGGTGATTGGAATAGAGGAATCATGGTAGCCAACTTCGACGGGGTCATATTCAGCGTTTGCGAAAGGTCCGTTTATTCCCCCTGCCCAAATTGAGCTCGGGGAGAGTGGCTCCAGGGCTAGCGAAGTTGGCCGGAAGTCTTGGGCAAGGGATTGTGTTCCTGTCCCCCCTAGTTTTTGAACCAAATAGCGGATCGACTCGACATCTCCATCCGCGCCAAGGATATCCAGAATTTCGATTTCATCATCATTCCAAACGACTTCACGCACCAAAGCACCATTGCCACCGGAGTAGACGCGGTGAGTCCAAATCCAATCCTTCATGCCACTCTTGCGTGAAATCCAAGGAGGTTGATCCGAGTTTGAGATGGCGAGGTCGGGGATGCCGTCGGAGTTTACGTCTTGGATCCATCGGTAAACCCATTCGCCAATGCGGTCCCAATGGAATTCTTCGTCCGGCATTTCTCCCGGCAACGTGGACTCCCCATGGAATGTGAAAGTGTCGGTCGAATATTCTAAATAAGGTTTCGGCGTTGCCCACCGTATGATCAACCACGCTACCACCAGCGCAACAACGCTGATACCAGCTACTTTGAAATAGGGCTTCTTTGCCATCCTTTCCAATTCTAATCCGCGTGGATAGGATGGCCGCATGCCTCGCTCCAAAAATTTTCTGGCGGCAGGTTTTTTACTTGTAGTTCTAGCCATTTTTGCGATTTGGCAACCCGAGGATTCAACGCTGGTTGAACCCCTTGAAGCAGATTCAACCATTCCATCTCAAGTAGAAGACCTACCTCGACAAGCAGCGCCTATCGCGAACGAATATGAAGGCGTTCGCAGCAAAGACGTCAGTGTTGCTCAACCGGTGGAAGCATCAGCCAAAGCCAAGCTACCGATCCAACCTCGATATGAAGGCGATGGTGGTGCGGTTATTACCGCGATCGATGCGCGATCGGAGCAACCTGTTCCACTTGCCGATGTTTATCTTTTAAGTAGCGACGAGTTTCGGCGGGTTCGAAACGATTACAGGCTAGATTCCGATGAACGCCACATGGCATCGATCTTGCACAAGTTGGGCAAGCGCTATCAGACGGATGAGGCTGGCCACGCCTATATCCCACCGCCCGATAAATACTTGTTCATGGTTGCCGAAACGGATGAACTCATCGGCGTAGAAGGCGGTTTGGAACCCGGTATGAAAGAGTACGCCATTACTGTGCGGCCCATTTATCCATTGATTGCTCAAGTCATCGATGCCGACGGCAACCCCGTAGCTGGCGTTCCGGTTGCCATTCAATACACGTATTATTCCAGCACTTACGTCGGGCCAACTCGGCGCACCGACACTGAAGGTAAGGCTCACTTCACTAGCATCGGCATGCTGCATCAAAAGAATGGCGGGCCGACTAAGTTTTTTGCCAGAGTTGAAGTGCCGGTGAAGCGAATCGCGGGAATGGATCCAGAGCAGATTGAGTTGACTGATTCGGTTTTGGAGAAAGGTGAGATCACCTTGACTCTACCCGCCACCGGTGGCGTCCGCATTCGTGTGATTGAGGAAAGCGGCAAGCCAGTTTCAACTCCAGGTACTGTTGCCATTCACACCAAGGATTGGAAGAGCGGTACGCCTACAGATCAGCGTCTGGAAAAAGAAGTCGCCGATGGCATGGTTGAATTTCCATTCATTGGTTTGGGCACAACTCTCACTGCATCCTTCGAGCAAATCGAGGGGCGGAATAAGGATCACATCACAGTCAACGGGCCGCAACAGGCGGGGGAGTGGATTGAGGTTGAATTGCCCGCGACCAACTGGCCATTCATCACCGGAGTGTTGCTCGACCACAAGGGAAATGCTGTGGTCAACCAGAAATGTGACTTGAAGGCTTTTCGGACTATGGGGGAGCGGGAACGAAGTGCCCAGTATCGAGTGAACACTGATCAAGACGGTCGATTCCAAACCGAAATGGGCGGTGCCGACGAAGCTCAATTCATAACCGCACGGCGCGGCGTTTTCACAGCAAAATTACCTGAAGCGGGCGCCAGTCGCGCAGAGTTCATCATTCCTCATCCACTAATGCCCGGTAAAAATGACGTCGGCGAAGTGCTCCTTTCTTCGGTCGAAGCGCGGTTGTCGGCTGATTATGTCAAAGCCTTAGCTGGAGTCACGACCAGCGATCTAAAGCCTACGGATACAAGTTGGATGGAAGACTCCTTCCAGGACGATGATGATGCGTGAGCGTAAATTCACACGAGATGAGCTAGATATCATCAAGACTCTTTGCGAAGTGCAGTTTGGTGAAGGTGAGCTTATCGCTACAAAGGTTGCGGGGCAGAAGCTCCAT
>CAZMDZ010000318.1:3719-4742 GCA_964565175.1 uncultured Planctomycetales bacterium | reverse complement strand
CTGTTCCTGCCGATCGTCAGCCATCGCGTGATTTTGGCACCGATGAGTCAAACTGACATGAGTAGCGAGGAAGTGCTTCTCAAGTTTCTGCAATCCGTCGCCGCCCCCGAATTAACTTTGCACGTCCCAACGGATCTGAAAATTGAAGTGCGGCTGCAAAAGCAGCTTGGCAATTTTCTGGTTCTAAGCTTCGTTCATTCGGTTCTTCAACCGCAATTCCTCGCCGCCCACATCGCCCTGTGGATCACTCTGCTTGGCAGTGCGTGGCTCATCGGTTGGCTCAACATTCGCGGCTTGATGGCAACCATCGAACCGCCAGCCGCCGCCTTTGCTTGGGAACCGCTGCCGGTTGCCATCACCCTGTGGAACCGCAACAAAACTTGGGCCGCCCCTGACTTATTGCTCGCCCACAGCGTTCCCGACGGCATTCGCATGCGGCCATTTTCTTATCAACCTCGAATTGGACCAGGAGCGTCGGTGGAGTTAATGCCGCACCTCAAGCTGCCACGGCGCGGCCACTGGCAGACCTACCTTTTCCGCTTCGAATCAACCTTTCCATTCAGCCTACTGCGCTGGCGGATCTCGCTGGAAATCCCTACCCAACTGCTCGGCCTGCCGCGCATCGGCGAATTGCGCCGGCCCGACGACATGCTGCCACAGCACACCCGCATTGACCTTGATCAACCGGCCGGGCGGGAAGGCGGCGAGGAGTTTTACGCTCTGCGTGCATGGCGGGAAGGAATGAGTCAGCGCCAAGTGCATTGGAAAGCCAGTGCCAAGCGCGGACGCTTGCTGGTGCGTGAAAATCAAGCCATCACCCGACCACGCGTGCACCTAATTTTGCACGCTGCGCCCGCCGCTGGTCATAGCCGCAATCGACGCGTCGACTTTGAACGCGCGGTCAACTTAGCCGCAACGATGACCGAGCACTTACTGCGCCGCCATCAGCCGATGCACTTCACTTACTTAAGTGCCAACCAGCGGCTAAGCATCAAACCGCGAAGCGGACGTCATGGTTTGCAC
>CAZMDZ010000318.1:0-3709 GCA_964565175.1 uncultured Planctomycetales bacterium | reverse complement strand
ACTGCGCTGGCAAAAATTAGCCCCGATGATGCCGCCCCCAAAACGCTGCCGCCCGAATTGCTTCAGCGCGACGCCGTCATTGCCATCACCGCCGCCGATCTAGCCATCCCAGCAGGATTCGACCGAACGGTCACCCTGTACGACGTCCGCCTCCCCGCCATTGCCGACGTCTTCCGCGAATCGCGCGCCTTCCCCACCCGCACTCGCCTGGCTCAGGTGATCTGATGAGAGGCCGCCTCCGCCGTTTGCACTTCCGCGTCCATCCGCCTTCGGCGCTGGATCGCTGGTGCTTTGCGGCGGCGACCACCGCTTCCGTTTTTGCCGCGTTAGCGACCGCAGTGCTCGCCCTCACCGGCGACCTGCCCTGGCTATGCCTGTGGGGTCCGGCGGCGTTATTAACCGTGCCGTGGTTGGTGGTTTGGCTGGCTTCCCGCCCATCTCTACAACCGCTTTGGGAAGCCATGGAACTGCCAATTTCCACCGGCACCATCAGCCGCATCGCGGTTTTCTCCATCGCCTTGGTCCTGCTGGTCTTGGTCGGCGACCTCGCCAGCGGCAATCGCAGTCAAGCCATGATTGTGGTGCTGCTGTTTTTGTCTCAATCCTTCGGTCTGCAGACCCATCGCGCCGACGGCTCGGCGGTGCTGACCTTGCTTGCCTCCGCCGCCACCTGCTTGGTGGTCAGCAACATCCTCGATTCCATTTTCGGCCTGGTGATCTTCCTGATCAGCACTTGGCTAGCTGGCACTGGCCTGCTGTGGGTACACGCCCGCGCCACTCGCCGACGCCTCAACCTGCGTCTGCGCCTGATCCCCAGCCAAGACCCCAGCGCCGACGGCCTTTGGTCACGCGCACTCCTAATGGCGATGGTGGTGCCGCTGTTGGTGGTGTTCACCAGCATCAATACCCGCGGCGTCGCCATCGCTGGCCACTGGAGTAAGTCAGCAGCCAACTCGGCGATGCAATCGATGGGTTGGATCGACCGACCTGCGCCACTCACCGCCGACAAAAGCGACAAACGGACCTCAACCAACAAGTCGCCGAGTGAAGGCGGGAACCCCAAGCCGCCTACCGACCCAAGTAGCTTCCCCTCCGCTCCACGCGGCTTCCCTAGCGAACTTCTTGCGAACCAACGCGGGCTCGGCACACCAAGTCTCTTGGATCGCCTCCTCGTCTCGGATCCATTCGCACCGGGTGGCCGTCGGCGCTTTCATGCTGGCAATCCGCTTTATCTGACCTGCTCGACTTACGATGAATTTACGGCTACCGGGGTGGAGCGTTCCCGCCAAGAACCGACCTTCGATTACAACGACTCGGGCGACGGGCGCGAGGACGACTGGACCCAGCTCAGCAGGTTAAAAAATGGGGCTAGTCGGATTGAGTTGGACATCGAATACCAACCGTTACTGGCACCGGGAGGTCATCGAACCGGGCGCTTGTTGCTGCCACGGTTGGAGCCATTGATTGCCGTCAGCTTGCCGGAGGTTCGCTACAGCTCATCGGGCATGTTGACTTACATACCGGCGGCCCCGGGGCCAGTGCGCTATGCCATTCGTTCGCAGTTCCCAAGCATTCAAAGCAAGGATGTCAGCAAGGAACATTTGGACCTGTCCTTTACCAACCAAACCGCCTTGCCCGACGATAGCCAAGAGTGGCAGCAGGCTTTGGAATTGGCGCGCGCCGAAATCAAAAAGATGGATCTATCGGCTGGTCCAGTGCGCGGCGTGCAGTCCCACTTCCGCAAAAACTACCGCTACGAACTCGCGGTTCGCGGCACGGGTCCGGCAAGTTTGGCAAGCTTCTTTCAAAACCGCCAAGGTTACTGCACTTACTTCGCCATCGCCGCCACTCTCTGCTTGCGCGAGCTCGGCGTGCCAGCGCGCGTTGCCGGCGGTTATGTGGTCTTTCAGTGGGACGAAGAGAACCGCGTTTACCGCACGGGTTCCGCCAGCGCGCATGCGTGGACCGAAGTGCCGGTCCGAGGCGTCGGCTGGGTGCCGGTGGAAGTCACCCCATCTTCACGCATGAGTAATCGTGAAGATTTATCCCTTGCCGCACTTGCGCAGCTTTACCCAGGCGAAAGCGAGCAACCCAACGTGCCGCTTCCCGGCACTAGCGCCGACGAAAACGCTCTGCTTCCCAATGAATCCGAAACGGCAGAGGATCCTGAGGTCGCTGCTGGATTCGATCATCCACTACAAGAAGCGGTCGCCGAATTCCAACTGTTTCAAACCTGGCAACTTTGGACGGTGTTTGCAGCGATGGTGCTGGGCCTGTTCGTGCTGATTGGCAAAGCGGTCGGCTTCCGCGGCTTCGGCCAGATTGACAACGGTGACCCATTGCACCCTGATCGCCGCCTCCATCGCACCGACGCTTTCCGTCAATTGATTCGACTGTTATCCAAACTTGGCTTCCCCAAGCATCGCAGTCAGACCACGCTGGAATTTGCGCGCAAAGTGGTGCAGCATGGCGGTGAGGATTATGACCCACTGCTAGATCTAACCTGGACTCGCTACCAGGAGCATTTCGGCGGCTATCCGCCGGACCCGCAGTTCGACGCCGAGATCGAAGAATTCACTCGCCAAGTGAAGGCGTTGGATCACCAACGCGAGTAAGGTCTGCGCCAATTCGATGCCGATTTAGAACCGGCTTAAGCTGCGAACAATGGCGTCGGCTTCGTCTTCGGTGAAGCCATCGGAGTCGCCGACCAAAATGCCGGTGCCGGGCAGAGAACCGCGCAACCTTAAGCAACAAGTGGTGCGGCCATTGAGCAAAACCGCCATTCGTCGGCCGATGTGGGTGCCGGTCCAGCGGCTGAATTCCATTTGCTGCTCCGGGTAAATCCAATATTTCACCCCTAGCCGTTCGCTGCCAATGTCGGTCACTTCCGCCTTTTGCACGAAAAAACGGTGCGGCGGCGACAGCAGGATCTCCTCGCCATTGAATTGCACCCGCTTAAAGCCGACGCTATCGCCGATTTCATGCTCCTCGGCTTCCACACGGAACTCCAAATACGGCGGCGCTTCCACCTTGCGCTTGGCTGGCGTGCTGCAAGCACTGAGTAGGATCATCAATCCCAGGAGTAGGCCGCGAATTCCTCGCATAACCATACTGTAAACTCTGCTTGCTGAACCGTCTTTGGCCATGGCGAACTTTCCAAGCTCGGATCTCTCCCCCAACAGCGAAGCCCTGCCGCGCTGCCGCAACTGTGGCGCCATCGCGAGCGCCAAATTCTGCCCGGAGTGCGGCCAATCGGTGAAGGATCGCAATCGCAGTATCTGGAGATTCGCCGGAGATTTCCTTTCCAATCTTTTTGCAACTGACTCGCGGGCATTTCGAACCCTGGCATTGCTGATTTTCCGCCCCGGAGCGCTCACTCAAGAGAACCTGCGCGGCCGCTGGCAGCAATACGTACCCCCGTTTCGGCTGTATTTGTTCCTTTCGTTACTGAGTTTGTTCGCTTTGATGGGTCCATTTTCGGATTACAACCGACTTGAGGACGAATTGATCCGTCAATCAGCGAACGGCGATCTCAATATTGGAGTGACGACCTCGGGCGCGGAGGATGAAGAAGGTGCTCTTGAGACCGCTGATTCGAAAGAAACAACGGGTAGCTCTGGAGAGGCTCAGCTTGAAGAGGTTGATCAGGCGAAAACGGAGGGCCCACCAAAGGTCACGGGCGACGTCGAACCGAACAGCGGCTTATCGG
>CAZMDZ010000317.1:0-4760 GCA_964565175.1 uncultured Planctomycetales bacterium | reverse complement strand
AGCGGGCATCAGGAATCTCAATTCCGAATCCTCGCCGATCAACGGCTTGGTGATTACCTTGACCCAGTTCTCACCGCCAGGTCGCCAATCGGTGGTGTCTCCGGAATTGCGCATGCCGGGAGTTCCTCGATCGCCTTGGCCGTAGCTGAACAAGCAGCTATGGAAATTGCTGATATCGCTGCCACCAAACAAGTCGGTACGTTCACAGGAAACGCCAACACCGCCAGCCCAAGTCAGGTCGTAGTCGATGCGGTCCAGCTCGGAGTCGCGACGGCTAAGCAAGCGAAGTGTGCCGATGTCATCGGCCATGTGAAGGCTGAGGATTGGCAACGCAATCGGTGGAGTGTAGCTACCGTTGCGCTGCGGGATGCCGTCGGCGCCGATGGTTAAGATTTCCCCTTCTTTCAGGCAAATGTTGATGCCCAGGGTCACGTTTTCACCGATTTGATTGGCGATGCGCATGCCGCGCAAGCTGATCGGTGAGTAACGGCGCAGGCTTGTGATCTCTAACCACTCGCCGTAGTAGTCTTCAGATTCGTCTGGATCGCGTTGGAACTCCGAAATGACCACTTCGGAAGGTGCCGGATCAATGACGGAGAATTCGTCACATAAAGCGGTGAACGTAGTGCCTTGATCGGTGCTGGCGGTGTACTCGTTGCCGTTGGTGGTGACGGTGATGTTGCCCGCAGCGTCGACATAACCAAAGGCACCGTTGCCTGGGCTGGTACACCAAACGGGAATTACACGTTCCGGCGTATTGAGCCGGTCGATGGTTTCCTGACGCGGGTGGTTGAATCCGTTTGGGCTGCCACAGGTGATGATGGCAAACTCCGGTTCCAATTCGTCGACGAAGCTTTGCGAGGTCGACTTATTGCCGCCATGACCGTTGACGCGAAGGACGTCGATGTCGCCGATGATTTCAGCAACCGGGCCTTCAACGTCGACCGAGGTTGCACTGGGACCAGTGAGGTCGCCGCCGACGAATAAGGTGAAATTGCCGTACTCCACCAGCCAAACCAGCGATGCGGAGTTTTCCTCTTGGGGCGAGCCGGTGAGGTCCAGCACGGTGCCGTCGGAAAGCACGCCGTCTACCGAATGGCAGGTGATGGTACAGCCGCCGCCGAGATCGACCACCATGCCGGAGGGCACGGTTTGCCTGACTGGCGCAGTGGCCGCTTGGTAATCGAGGAACGGCTGCCCGTTCGGAACGTGGGTGTCGCCACGGTCCAAAACAGTGCCAACGCCAATGCCGCCATTGATCAGCTCATCCAGTCCGCCAATATGGTCGGTGTGGTAATGAGTCGAACTGACGTAATCCAGCTGGGTAATGCCCATCGCCGTCAGCTGGGGCACAAGGATTTCATTTCCTTTGCCTTCCAAACCGCCGTCGATCAAAAAAGTTGTGCCCGAAGGGCCTGTGATGAGAGTGGCTTCACCTTGGCCAATGTCGAAGAACACCATTTCCACGACTCCAGTAGAGCGGGGAGGTGTTTCAGTTTGTGCTGGCGTCGCGTATAACGACGCGCACAGCGTGGCGAAAGTGATGGTGCCGGCCAGGGGGTGCCGCATGAGTTGTCACAAAGGGAGGTAGTTGAGACAAAGTTATCACGAAAGCGAAGTTTTTGCTTCAAAACCTAGCTTCATCGAGCTACAGCACAATCATAGCAATTGGTGTGGACTGGGAGCGGACTTGGTCTGGCGGGTCGTAGGTGACGACGATGGCGTAGAGAACCATTCCGAACAGGGAGTTGTTATTGGGCACAGTTGCCGCTGCAAAGACCTGTTCTGCGCCAGGAACCGTTCCGTACCAGCCTGGGATATTGTGCGTCCGATCGTAGGCAATGTCCAAGTTGGCGGGGATGTGAGTGCCGCCCACCGATATGCCTGGGATCGTGCCTAGGGTCAACCATCCCTGGTAAGAGTGTCCGGATTCCCCTGGCATGTACCAGTTCATTTCAATTGGCCCACCGACGGATGGCGAGGTCAGGACCTCGATCCATGGAGTTCCGGTGCCGCCCCAGCTGGTGGTGTCGGCATCATTGGTCTGACCAGGGGTGCCCCAATCGCCGTTCCCGTAAGTGCTTGAGGCTTCGGCAAAGTTGCCTAGGCCCCCTGAATCTTCAAGATCCTTGCGTTCGGCAGATCGGCCAGTCGAGCCCGGCCATGCACTGGTCCAGGAGACCGAATCTAAAGGCGGACCTGCCAGCTGGTATAGCTGAATGTCGTCGGTGGTGTTGCTGAAAAATGTTGAGCCGGAGGGCCAAGCGATCACCGGGGTGTAGCCGCCATTGGTGCTGGGCAAGCCGTTACTGCCGATCATGGCCAGCTCGCCAGCCTCGAGCAGAATGGATGCCCCGATCCGGAAATAGTCGCCGCCCATGTCGGAAACTTCGACCTCGTAGAGCGACACCGGTTCTCCAATTCTGGCTCCAGCAAGTTCTAGCCACTCGCCTTCGGTATCGCCAACCTTGGTTGGATTCCTCATGAACTCGGAAACCACCACGCTGCCCGCGACCGAAGCGGCGGGGGGGGCTTCATCGCAGTGAGCGGTGAACGTCGCCCCACTTTGGGAAACCACGTTGTAGGTCGATCCATCAGTGGTCAAAGTGATGTCACCCGCAGCGTTGACGAAACCCGGTCCGCCAGTTCCTTCCGAAGTGGACCAAACGGGAATGGTGTGGTCCACTCGATTGAGCGCATTGATGACGTCGGCTTTGGGGAAACCATAAGAGTTGGAGTGGCCGCAACTGATCACGGCGAATTCCGGATCCAAAGTGTTGGCGAAGTTGGCGTTGGTCGATGTACGGGAGCCATGGTGATTCACCAAGAGAACGTCCACGTCTCCACACAACGGCGCGACCGAACTCTCAACATCGGTGGTCCCATTGCCGCCACCGGTGAGGTCGCCGCCCATAAACATGTCAAAGTCACCGTATTCCAATTTCCAAGCAATCGACGCCGAATTTTCCCATTGTGCACTGCTGGAAATGTTGACCGAACCGCCGCCGATAAGATCGCCTTCGACGACCAAGCAGGTCAGGCTGGCGCCACCGCCCAAGTCAACCACCTGACCTGGCGTCACGGTTTGGCGAACGGACGAATAGGTGCTTTTGTAGTCGTTGTAGGTTTGCGTACTTGGGTCGTTGCTATTGCCGCGATCCAAGCAGGAAGTGCACTGAATGCCTGACTGCCAAACCTCGTCCAATCCACCGACGTGATCTGCGTGATAATGACTGGCACTGACGAAATTCAGATGCGAGATCCCCTTTGATTGAAGCAGCGGAACCACCGAGGTGTAGCCTTCCGCGTTTGGCCCACCGTCAAAGAGAAAGGAGGAACCCGTCGGGCCGATGATCAGAGTGGCTTCACCCTGGTCGACGTCGATGAAGTGCACTTCGAGTTGCTGGGCATGAGCCAATGGGGCCATGCACAGCGCCAGTATGGGGAGCAGGCGTTGCAAGGTTTGGGGGAGTCGAGTGGCGGCATGGTACGAATACGGGAAGGCCGCCTCTTCCCGTTCGTCAACCGGAGGCTAGTTTCATTTTACCACCGGTTGCTTCCGCCAGGTCGCGCATGAATCGCTGCTTGGTTTTGCTCTTGCCCACGCAAATGGCGTGGATTCGAACACCACTGCGTTGGTGTGCAAAGGAAAGGCCGTCCAGCATGTGGCCAGCAAAGGCAAAACTACCCCAACTGCCACCTCCGTCGGAGATGAACAGCATGGTGTCGATTTCGACATCTTGTTGTGCTTCAATGAGTACGTCGTACATCGAAGAAGCCGCACCGTAGTCAAAGTCGCGCACAAACTCGACCGCCTTGCGACAATTCTTGTCGGTACTCGAGACTGCTTTTTTGAAGCAGCGCTGTCCTTCACGCACAATGATGTGCAGCTGAATGCGGCCGTCCTTTGGGAACTTGGCAAGAAAGGATTCCAGTTCGTCGGCAGCTGCTTGTGCGCAATTGCGATGATCCAATACATCGTTCATGCTGCCTGAACCATCGATGACAATCGCCACTCGGCTGCTGTCAATCGGGATGCCAAACATTTGAGCGACGGTGTCCGCATCTTGCTCGGGGTTGGAGCTGGCGTTGAGTTTGCGCGGCGCTTTCAGTCCGTTTGCGCGTTGTTCCTTTAGCCATGCCGCTCCATCCCGCTGCCACCAATTGCGCCAACTTTGCGCACGGGTTCCAAACTGTTGACCAGTCAACGCGCGTAGCGCAGCGGCGTAATCCGCAGGGTATCGCCCAGGTGGTTCCGTCTCGGCGACTTCTAATGATGCAACCAACAAGGGGGCTACTTCAAATACATGATGGGCAAGGGCACTTTCCAGTACCGCGATCCGCGGCCCAGCTTCTTGCTTGCGCAAGCCATGTCCGGCCACCTTGAGGAAGGCCGAATACTCCTCTGAATCGGCGGCCGCTAAGACATGAATCATCTGCGCTAAGTCGCCGACGTTTTTCGTTTTCATCGCCGCCGCCACCACAGCCTCGCGTTCTTCCAGGGTGAGGTCTTCCAGAGCGGCGAATCCAAGAAAAGGTGCGCCTGCGCTGAGGAGTTGTCCTCGTACGGCAGCTGCGCCACCCTTCAATCCTTCAAACTCCAGCCGGTTTTGCGCGAGGAGAGTGCCGATGGTTCTTTGCCATTCTCGTTGAATCGAGGCATCTGCCTTGGTGAAGGATTTCGCCATCAATGGTTTGGCCACAACCTTGGCTTTTCCGCGTCGCAGGGCACGCAAACTCACGAGCCGCAGCAAGGCGCT
>CAZMDZ010000316.1:3864-4772 GCA_964565175.1 uncultured Planctomycetales bacterium | reverse complement strand
GCTCTCGCAGGAGCGTGGCAAGCCACCGGCGGCGAGCCACGCTCCTGCGAGAGCAAACGGTAGCGCGAACACACTGTGCTCGAACTTTATCATGCCAAGGGTTTTGCCCAGCCTGCTCATGATGGCGAAGAACTCCCCTCCCAAGGCGGGATGTGCGACTGAGGGATCCCACAGGCGCCAAGGATCTTGGAACAAAGCTGATTGACTAAGTCTTCAAGCGTTTGCGGGCGGTGGTAGAAACCAGGGCTGGCTGGAAGAATGGTTGCACCAGCCCAAGCCAGTCGCGACAGATTGTCTAAATGCAGCCGTGAAAGCGGGGTCTCTCTTGGCACGACCACTAGTTGCTTGCCTTCTTTCAACGCAACCTGAGCAGATCGTTCGATCAAATTGGCGGCTCCGCCAGAAGCGATTCCGGCTACCGTAGTCAGCGAACAAGGCACGACCAAAACTGCTTGCGAGGACGAGGACCCTGATGCGGGAGCTGCACCAATATCTTGATGGTCATGCCAATGAATGCTGGAAGCGGATTGGCCCTGTGCAAGAAGAACGTCTGGGTTGTCGTTGAGCTGGATGCCCATTTCCTCGTTCAAAACTCGCTTGGCTGCATCGCTGTAAATCAAGTCGACTTCTAGTTCAGCCTCGACCAACATGCGTAGGGTTTGCACGCCATAGCAAGCCCCACTGGCACCGCTAACGGCGAGAACGACACGGGACGGGGAGGATGGCGTGGCGGGCATGTCAGAACAGGAGGAGCTGAGCGTCGTAGGAAGCATGAGCGTAAGCAACGACAGCTAAGCCGCGCCAGCTAAAAAGCAGGCCCAGCACCATGCCAGCAAGGAAACGGAAAAGGAAGGGGCCTGCGTCTAGGGCGCTTGGGTCTCCCAAAGCGTGGGCCAGGGAGAAGGCCA
>CAZMDZ010000316.1:0-3854 GCA_964565175.1 uncultured Planctomycetales bacterium | reverse complement strand
AGCAGGGCGAGCCCAAAGGAAAAGGTCTTGGCCGCGTCTTTGGAGGCGATGGTGCCGAAAAAACCACAGAACAATACGTACAAACCGCTCATCAGGAAATAGCGGAAGAGCAGCTCCTCGTAGAGTCCAGCACCTGCGCATAAGGCAAGTTCGCCATGCAGATGCCCCCAATCCATGGCGATCGGCATGACTTGGGCAGAGGCTAATTGAGTTAGAAATGTTAAAATTGGGCCGAGAGCCCAGCCCCAAAAGATCCCTTCAACGATGAGCAATATGGCTCCGCCGCGCCAGGGAATATTGAGCAGGCGAATCCGGCCGAGGGACCACATCAAAGTGGTGATGGCCAAGATGGAGAGCAACCAGGGGGCCATCCACTGCAACTGTTTCAGTCCCATTTCGACGATGGCAAATGCCCCGGCTTGAGCTTTGTCGCGACCGCTTAAGTGAAGCAATGCCAAAGGCAGCAGCAGCATGACCGACACCGCTGGGTCGCGGCGGGCAAGGCCCAATCGTTGCCATTCTGTGCCACTCATGATTGCTCGGGTCGTTCCCCCATCATCAAACGGGCGACGCCGCCAGTCAGGGCTTCGTCTGTGCAGGCTTGGAAGCCAGCGCTTTCCATCCACTGCTGGAACTGAGAAACCGAAGCAAAGCTCTCTACGCTTTCTGGTAGGTAGCGGTAGGCGCCAGTTCGGCCCGCTCGAACAACCTTGGCGATGAGGGGCAGCAGATGATGGAAGTAGAAACGGAAGCAAGCTCCCCAAAAGCGATTGGGAATGGGGAAGAATTCAAGCACCGCGAGGCGGCCACCGGGCTTGAGTACCCGCAAGCATTCCCGCAAGGCCATTTGCGGGTCGTAAACGTTTCGAATTCCAAAAGCGATGGTGATGGCGTCGAAGGTTTGGTCAGGGAATGGAAGCGCTTGGGCGTCGGCTTGACTCCATTGCACTTCTCGCTGTAACCCAGCCGCCTTCTTGCGTGCTAAGGGCAGCATGGCGTAGGTGAAATCTGCGCCACTCACCCGAACTTGGTCTTTGGCGAAAACCAAGGCCAAGTCTCCCGTTCCACAGCACAGGTCCAGCAGGTGATGCTCACCCCCCAAGCCAAGCCGCTTTTGCACCCGCCGACGCCAACGACGGTCAATCCCAAAGGACAGCAAGCGATTCAAGAAATCGTATTTCGGAGCAATCTCCGAAAACATTGCTTGAACCTCGGATCCGGGTGGCGCCGCCATGATGGGCAGATTATCGGGCGGCGCATCCGCCTTGAAAAGAAAGAAGGGCGGCTGATTGCTCAGCCGCCCTTGAATTTCCATTGGGAGCGCTCAGGACGCCCCAAGTCCAATTACTGACGCCAGTAGTGGGCCAGGACGCGGACGCCAGGAACGCGAATTGGATCGATGAAGATGTCACCACTTTCGAGGTCGATGACGTCAACAAAGCCGTTGGCGTTGGCGACGAACAAGAAGCGCGGCAAGGAGACTGGAATCTTGCCACCCGGTACGGGTCGGTTAATCGCCTTACTGGAGTGGAGGATGGATCCGCCACCGGTGTAAGCACTACGAACAGCAATCATGTCGCCGACGTTGTTCAAATCGTCCACGGCCAAGTCCACCACCGATCCGGAAGAAAATACGCCAGTCCAACGGTTGTTGGTGGTGAATTCCTTGGAACGGAAGTTCGGGTCGGGTACGAAGGCGTTTACGGACAGTGAGCGAGGACCAGTCGGAGCCGATTTCATGAAGACTTCGGCAACGGCGCCTTCATTGTCTTCACGGTAGCCAACAAAGGCAGCGTGAGTCGGGCTGCTCGGGTTTGGCTGCAAGGAAGTCGCGCCGATGAAAGCAGAGGTCTGGCCTTCAATTGAAACCTGGCCAATGAAGTCGTCATAGCCAATGCCCTGCGGGCCATCTGGACCTGATTCAAACACCGCCATCCGGCCGTCTTGGGAAACAACGTAGGCGTAGTACAAACCAGTCTGGAAACCAAAAGCGACGTCACGAGCAGTGGCGGTAATGAGACGGGGCTGCGGCACACCTGGAATGATCTTCCGGGTACGGAAGTCGCCAGTGGAGATGAAGGCCACCGAGTTCGAGTGCTCGCAGACGACCAGAATGTCTTCGTCATCCGGCTGCCAGACCAATTCCCCTGGGCCTCGGCCGCGACGGTTGTCCACCTCGTCCACCAGTTCGATCGACTTGATCCTAGTGTGGAACGACTGGGAGAACGGGTCGGTATCAATCAGCGTGACCGTGTTGGTACTGCGGTTGGAAACTGCCAGAGTGTTCAGGTCGGTGGACATTGCCATGTCGACCGGGTCAGGAACCGGAATCGAATCCAAGACCGTCATCCGGTTGCTGTTGAGGACGATGATGCGTTCCCCGACGATGTCGATGACGTAAAGGAAGTGACCAACCTGCTGACGCAGAGTGAAAGTCGGGCAGAAGTTCGACGACGGAGCTGGGCCGTAGAAGTTGGTACCACCGTAGGTCGAGCTCGTGGTCAGCAGGCCGGATGGACCATTGCCGCCGAGGGTGCCAAACGAGTCACCATGGACCAAAAGGTTGGTGGAGTAAACGCCATCGCGGTTTTGGTCACCGAAGGTTGGCTCTTCCGTTTGAATCAACGGCGAGAAACAAGCCGGCACCAAAGTCAGCCGCGGCGGGTTTGGGTGCGGCGAGTATTGGATGGAGTTACCTGGCGACTGCTGCGAGCTCTGTGGGTGCAGTTGAAGCGCACCAGAGGCACAGTTGTTTTGAGTGCCAGCCAAGCAGTCGTTGTTGTTGAACACCAAGTCCAACGGGTGACCAAGCATCATGTCTGCGACGGTGCCCAAAGCACCACCATCGACCAGTTGAGTGGTCAAGGATGAAGTCTGAGCCAAGGTGAATACACCACGGCTACCCCCAGCAAGGGTAGTGAAGTCACGCGACAGCGGCGGGAACAAGTCCTGCACACCCAGGTTCGGGTTGAACGGGAAGATCGAAACGTCACCGGAGATCGGATCGCCATTGGCGTCGTAGACCCGGTCGTAGATGTTCTGGTTCAAGTCGTTGTGGGTTGGATCTCCAGTACCTTGACCGAAGCCATCCAAGTCGAGAACTCGCATGCCAGCGGTGCTGCCACCGCCATTTGAGGCTGCGTAAATGGCTCCAGGAGCAACCGGAGCGTTCACCAAGCCTGGGCAACCAGAACCAACAGTAAAGCTGATTTCCGTTGCTTCCAAGCTCAGCGCATCTTGGTTAGCAAAGAGGTCTTCAGCAGCGTTATGGCTGTACTTGATCGTTGCCTCCGAAGTTGCACCTTGTGGATCTTTGCCCGGGAATGCGTTACTTGGGGAAACAATGAAGGAGGTGAAGTCAAAGGGGCTTGCTGGCAGCACCGTGTATGGCATCTGCAACGGCACACCCGGCTGATCCATTCCCGGAGGAACTGGAGGCAGGAATTCGACTACGAATTCGTTCGACAGCCCCGGTGGGATCAAGCTAGGCAACGGCCCCAGAGAGTGCGGCTGGCAGGACTCATCGAACGACCAAGTGATGGTGGTATCGCAAGCCACGTCTACCGCCAAGTCCGACGGCGAGGTAACCGGAGGTCCACCGACGCCGTCAACCAACAGTTGCGGCTCGATCGAGTCTTGGTCCACCATCGAAGTGGCGACGCCCGAATCCTTCAGGTACTGACCAATGGTGTCGCGCACGGCATCGCCGATCACGATTCGGATCACACGATTGGAGGGCAGTGCCTCGTAAGTGGAAAGGTCGTTGTCGGTGTCTACAACAAAGACCAGGGTGCGCGGGTTGATGAACTGAGCAGCACCTTGGAATGCACCATTTGGCACGATCGGGTTGTCAT
>CAZMDZ010000315.1:0-4797 GCA_964565175.1 uncultured Planctomycetales bacterium | reverse complement strand
GGTTGAGGTCGTTTAGTTCACCGAACTGCAAGCCGACCAAATTGCCCTCGGCAGTGGTGCGCGCCCACGAGGATGTGCATTCAATGCCGAACGGTTGGCTGCTACCGTCTTCCAAAAATGCCTCAAGGAAAACCGGGCTGCCGCGTTCAAATTCGGCGGAGCATTTCAGGCAAACACCGCCAAAGCTAATGTCCATGACTTTGCATGGAATCGGTTCGGACTGCTTTTCGGTAGCGGTTCCGCGATGGACAAATCCGGGCAAGTTGACGACAAAACGTTTGTGCATCCGACCCACCGCGCCCTGGCCAGCAGGGCGGGTAAGGTGCATCACGTAGGCTTTGGGCAAACGCACGGTGTCATTGATCTGCAGTTGATAACTGATCGCGGACTTCACGCCACGGTATTCCAATTGAAGCAACTCGCCGAGTTCGGCAAATCGCTTTTTGCTTGGCGGACAGAACACTGCAATTTCGCCATCCTCGCGGCGGACCACTACTCCATGTAGCTTTTTACCCGTCTTGTCTTTGATCCAAATCCGACGGAAAATATCGGGTTCATCGCTGGCGCGTGCCAGGTCCAATTTTTCGACCAGATTTGCCAGGCCGTCGACGAACTGGAAGGAAAGCTCCAAGTTGCCAGCATCGCCGGTGATGGCATGCAGGGCCACTTCTTCAAAACGTTCACGATCTTCTAGCACACAATGAAGGTCGTCTTCAAAAAGTTGCTCGGCCGCGGCTTCAAGAATGGGGATGATTTTGGCGGGCACGTTTTTTCGACGTGCCACCTTCGCGAAGCCTTGGCTTCGATCTTTGCTCTTTGCCAGCAATGGAGGGGTCACGAAGTTGCCTCCCCGCTTTGGGCACGGCGCGCCGCGGTCAATAATTCCCACAGCTTGGGGTCACCGGGTGCGTAAACCAATGCCTCTTCAAAATCATTGATCGCTGCGTCGAGATTGCCGAGGTCCAGGTAAATTCGACCACGGTTTTTATAAAACAATGGGTTCTTGCGGTCGATCTTGATCGCCGAATTTAGGCCGACGAATGCCAATTCAGCATTGCCTAATGCATAGTTGGCGGCGGCCGCGTTGGCGTGGGCACTGGCCAAGTGCGGCATCAAACGAACGGCTGCTTGGAAGTCAGCAATCGCCGAGCGGTAGTCGCCGCGCTCAGCCTGAAGGATGCCACGACTGTTGTAAGCTTCGGCGAATTCCGAATTGAGTTGGATAGCCTTTGTGAAGTCTGCAGCCGCCGCGCTTAGGTGATGTTGCACATGGCGAACAAAGCCCCGGTTGTGATAGGCCTTGGCAAGATATGGGTCCAAGCGGATCGCTTCGTTACAGGCGGCGATGGCGTCGTTGAAGTCTTGACAGGCGATGTGCACCAATGCAAGCTCCATGTGCCATTGCGGCTGACCAGGATTCAGCTCCAAGGCTCGGCCGTAAGCGCTTTCGGAGGCAATGTGTTGATCCAGGAAGTAGAGTGCCCGGCCTCGACCAGCTTGCAGTTCGGCGGTTTCGTTTTGGCGCAAAGCAACGTCGAATGCGGTCAAAGCTTTTTGATAGTCATGCCGTTCGAGTTGGCTCCAACCGTCTATTTCTTGGACCGTGGGCGCCGAAGAGCATGCTGTTACAGCAAGGGTCAGACCCAAAAGAGTAAGGTTGCAAGTGGCTTGAAGGATATTCATGACAACATTAACGCTGAGGACCAGTGGAACTGTACTCCAGCAAGCTGCGACTGTCTGGGGCAGTGATTTCGTCCCACAGTTCGCCGCCAGCGCGCTCAAACATCGCCCGCTGTTCATCGGTCAAACCATGTTCCTGAACGATGCTGACGGTGAGGAACACCACCAAATCAACTCGTTCCATGGTTCGGCCCTCGTGCTCAAATAAGCGGCCGACGAGGGGGATGCTGCTAAAGAAGGGAACGTTCGAAGTGTCGTGGGATTCGCGGGTCGTAAACAAGCCACCCAAAACAACAGTTTGACGATCGCGCACGGTAACCATGGTGTCGATCTGGCGTGAATTAATTCTTGCAACCGACAGACCCGTAGACCCGGTCACTGCTGGCCCCAAAGAACTGGTCGACGGGCGAACCAGGAGTTCGACTTCATCTTCGCCGAGTACGGCTGGGGTTACTTCCAGCTGTACACCAATGGGTTCATAGCGCTCCAGCTGCTCCGTCACAGAGCCATATTCCGAAACGTTAGCACTCAAAATCGGGTAGCGCTCGCCGACCAAAATGGTTGCGGTATGGCGATCGCCAACGACGACTCGGGGGTTAGAAACGATTTCCACGCGCTGATCGGATTGCATTAAATCCAAGACGGCGGTGAAGGAAGAGAAGTCTAAAGCACCAAAAGTAAACAGCCCGTCTTCACTACCAGAAGTTACGGAATTGGGTGCAGAAGGGAAGAGGTCGCCAGCTGCAACGCCGTCAGCGTTAGGGCCGTACGAACCAAAGGAAGTCGATCCAAATGGGAAAGTGTGCGGCGCAGCGCCACCAGATGCCGACGCCACCATGTTCCAATCAATACCCATCTTGTGGCCGTTATCCAAAGACACCTCGACGAAACGGGCTTCGATGATTACCTGCACCGGCTTGACGTCGATTTTATTCACCACTTGCTTGATGCTTTCCAAGCGGTCGGGGGTATCGACAACAACGATGGTGTGGGATTTAGCTGGAGTGCCTTGGGAGGTAGTGGTCAATTGCCCACCAATTCGAATGCCGTCCCCATCTTGGCCGCCCGCTCCACCGGCACCGCCCGCTCCCAACAGACTTTGCTGCTGAGCCATGGCGTAATCTTTCGAGATGTGGTCCGAAGTCTTCAGCAAAGTGGCACTGCCCGTTTTGCTGACTAACTTACCAATCACCGACATCATCCGTTCAGCATCAACGTAGCGAAGCTCAAGCACCAAAACTTCTTGTTTGGCTTCAGGCTTCGGCTTCATTTCCTGGCGCAACTTATCGCCGTCGAGGATTTCTTGAAGCGTCTTCACCGTAATGATGTTGCCATCAATGGAGTATTCATAGCCGCCCATCTCGACGATTGCTTGCAGCGCTTCCATCATCGTTGCGTCCTGCAGGTTCAAGGTGACGTTGCCCTTGACCTCGTTGCTGACCACCATATTCATGCCACCTTGCTGGCCGACCATGCGCAGTGCATCGTGAATATCAGTATCCACTAATTGGAGCTGAATTTTGGGCTCACCCTTCTGCTCTGGTTCCTGGCCTTCTTGCCAAATCGAGTTGGCCGAAGCTTGGCTCAGGGTTCCGAGAAAGAAAATCATTAAGCAGAAATACTTCATCACTTTTGCTCCATGTGCAAGGTGAATACACGATCATCGCGGCGGACGTCTACCGACTGTGCACCGATGGACAAGACTTCAAATCCGCTAGGCAAGACGTCGCCTAGGCCGACAATTTGGCGTCCGAGGATGGCCAAGCTTTGACCGTTGGCTGAAGAGATGCCTTTTAAAGTGGGCAGATCAGTGGGCGGACCGAGGTCAATCGGTTCGGGCTCGAGTTCCGGTTCGGGTTCCACTTCCACCACGGGCGGCGGCGGTGGTGGCGGTGGCTCAAGGAATGGGTTTCGCCCCCAGTCGACCAGCTCTGCATACTCAGGCTTCTCCACCATGACCTGGTCGTTGAGAAGTTCAATCGCCTGCTCTTCTTCATTCAAACTTGAGAAGGAAAGCGCCGGGCTAGGCCCGCTGTCCTGATCGTCATTCGGCGATGGCACTGCAACCACGCTGATGATTCCCAGTACCGCTGCGCCAATGACGAGGTCGAATGCTTTGCTGCGCTTAGCCATCTTCCCCCTCCTCATCGTCCTCATTCGCAATCGGTCCGTACCAACGAACGAGCATCGAGGCATTCAACCGTTCGTCGGCGGTGGGTGTGATCAACAATTCATCGATGGCGACGCGACCGGCAGATTGATAAACGCCGTCCAAGAAATTGGCTAGCTGCCGCTGGCCGCCTGCAACTTCAATTTCGTGCGCCATCGCGATCACGGTCGGATCTTCTGCCTCTGCTTCTTCGTCGATGGATTGGTCTTCATCCTCTTCAGAAGCCAATATCGCTTCTTGAGCCCCCAGTCCGCGCAAGCTGACGATAATCACGCCCGAAGATTGAGCTGCTACTGAGAGAGCTTCCACGCGTAGAGTTTCGTCGTCGACCATCTGCTTCCATTCATGAAAGCGGCCAGCAAGGTTGGCTTCAACCTCCGATCCATCGGCGATGGCACGGCCACGAACAACGTCGAGTTGTTTGATGCCGACTTCGTCTTGCAGACTGCCAGACTGGTCTTTGACGTAATCCAAGCGGAAGATCCAACCGGACGTCGCGGAGGAAATTGCCACCAAGAACAGGATCACACCCAATAGGCGCGGCAAAGCAAATCGCTTGCGTTTGGCAGTCATTGCACGTCCTCCGAAGCAAGGGCGTTTAAGTCGACCAATTCAAAATCGGCTTCGAAGACTCCTGGCTGGTCGGCGATCGGCAGGGCTGAGTCAACGATTCTGACCTTGGCCAAATTCCGTGAGGAGCTGAGTTCTTGCGCCAGTTCTGCAAGAACTGAATCCGAAACGTCGGCATCAGGGTGGATCGTCGCCGAGATTCTGACTCGATGACTTCCATTGCGCCGCTGCATTTCAAGAGTAGTAATCTGAACACCTATCGGGAATAGAATCGATAACTCACGAAGCAAACCATTCCAACTTGGACGCGGTCCGCACACCTCGCTGATTTCTTGAAGGTGTTCGATTTGCTCGTCGCGAGATTCGATTTCCGCCGC
>CAZMDZ010000314.1:1625-4799 GCA_964565175.1 uncultured Planctomycetales bacterium | reverse complement strand
CATTGTGGGCGCTCAATACGAAGACGTTGGGGCGTTGAGTTTTGCTGGGGCTGCTTATGTTTTTTCTGGGATCGATGGGTCGTTGATTCACAAATTTGTTGGGGAGTATGGGTATTCCTACTTCGGTGGGGCGGTGGCTTCGGCTGGATATGTGAATGCCGATCGCACGCCGGACATTATTGTTGGGGCTTGGAATGCGGATAACGGCACCTTTTATGACTCGGGTGCGGCTTATCTTTACTCTGGCGCGGATGGATCGCTGATTCGCAAGTTTCAGGGTACGGGGAGTAATGCTCGGTTTGGCAACTCGGTCGCCGGTGTCGGTGACGTCAACGGTGATTTTGTTGACGATCAGCTAGTTGGTGTACCGTTTCAATACCTCACGGGTGCCGGTTATGGTGGCAGGGCGATTTTGTATTCGGGTAGCGATGGATCGATCATCCACCAGTGGGATGGGTATCCAGATGGCTCGACTTTGGGATGGTCAGTCAGCGGTGCCGACGACCTCAACGGCGATGGCGTCAATGACGTGGTGATTTCTTCGGCTTACGCCAACATTGGTGCAAAAACTCAGGCTGGTCGCGTGCACGTTTACTCGGGAGCAGACGCTTCACTCATCCACTATTGGAATGGGGAAACCAGAATCGACATCTTTGGTTCATCGGTCGCTGGAGTTGGCGACATGGACGGTGATGGCGTCGGCGAAGTTGTGGTGGGGGCGTACAACGCTGACCTTGGCGGCAATGATGACGAAGGCGCGGTTTACATTTACTCCGGCGCGACCGGCGATCCGCTTTACCGCCAAATTGGAAATGCTGGTGACATCCTCGGTCATGCGGTCGCTCGTTTGGGCGACCTGGATCAGGATGGGCATGATGAAGCGTTGGTTTCGGCATTGGGCGCTGATCCAAATGGCGTCAACCGCGCTGGCCAGGTTTCGGTGCTGCGCTTTACTCCCGGTTTGTACGCTGGATCCGAGTTCGTTTCCGCTGCAAATGGCGGCATCATCGAATACGAGGTCGACTTTGCAGATACCCATGCTGGCGAGGCTTATGAAATCCTGATCTCCGCCACTGGCGTTGGCCCGACCAATTACGGAGTTCTCATTCCACTCACCGTCGATGGCTTGGTGATGAACACCCACGCGGGCAACTATCCAGTGATGCAGCAAGCCATGCACGGCACGCTCGGCATTCGGGGCGACGCCACCGCATCGATCAGCGTTCCCGCTGGTCTTTCTGCGGCGCTGATCGGCAATACCTACTACCTCGCCGCCATCGCTGGCTCGCTGGGATTGCCCCCTGTGGTGAGTTCGATTTCACGCACGTTGACGATCCTTCCGTAGCGAAGACCTGCTCACGCTGACGATCCTGCCTTTACGAAGTCTATCCACGCGAGCGTTCCCCCGGTAACAGGGGTATAGGCTGGTATGGGCGGCAAAAAGAGCGAATTTGGTGGAACTCCAAATCCGCTCTTCATGTCATCCTTAGATCATGCTTCCCATCCCCTTCCTCTTGCTTTCGGCGTTGCAGCAGCAGATTGATCTGCCGCAAGTCGATCTCCATCCGCAGCCTGCCCAATTGCAGCTTCCCGGAATGCCCGCCGGCCAAGCTGGACTCCCCCGGATTGAGCGCGCAACCCAGTTGGCGCAGCAATTCTTGGCAGCCCAAGGCGTCGACGGCGACGTGGTCTTGGACCGCGATTTAGGCTGGTCGAGCACCGCCGAGCGCGTCACTTTCCGCCGCCTGGTCGATGGCATCCCGGTGTGGGAGGAAGTGGTCAAAGTCGTCATGTTCCGCGACGGCAGCGTGATCGTGGAAGGCAACCCAGCCAACCACAGCGGCTTGATTCCGAACTTGGGTTTGAGCGAAAGCGAAGCCCGCCAGGAAGCAATGACTCAACTAAGCGAATCCTTCGATGACGTGGAAGTCATCGGCGCTGAGTTGGTTTGGTATCAAGGGCAGCTGGCGTGGATGCTGCGCTCGCACGTCACCCAAGAGGGGACCGGCGCGGGGCATGCAGGTGAGCACAAGCATGACCATAGCGGTGATTCCAATCACCACGACGTCGACCACGCCCACAGCGGCGACTGGCACATCGACCTGCTGCTGAACGCCGAAACTGGCGAGCAGCTGCTTGAAAAAGACCTGCGCATAATGTGCTGGAACATGATGGCCACCGGTAGCGGTGACGTCTTCATTCCGAACCCGGTCCAAACTTCCGGCGACCACGGCATGAAGGATCAAAACGATTCCAATAGCGCCGTTCCGAGTTCCGAATACTTCACCGTCGATCTGCTCGACCTAGCGGGCACTGGCTACTTGGATGGGCCTTATTGCTCCACCTCGCCAACCAGCAACCGCGTCCAGCAGACCAACTTCCAGTTCCACTTCCAGCGCCAATCGGCCGCCTTTGAGGAAGTGATGACTTACTACCACGTGGATGGCTTCCAGCGCTACCTGCAGTCGGTCGGTCAGATGAATGCCAACAACCGCCAGCAAGGCGTTGACGTCAATGGTTACAGCGGTGACAACTCTTGGTATGACCTAGGCAACCGCGAAATCACTTTCGGGATCGGTGGTGTTGATGACGCTGAAGACGCCGACATCATCGTGCACGAATACGGTCACGCGCTGCACCACGACGTGCAAGGCGGCATCGGCAACGGCGAAAACGGCGCCATGTCTGAAGGCTACGGCGACTACTTTGCTGCCAGCTTCTACGACGACGCCCTGGTCGGTGAATGGGACGCAGTTTCTTACACCGGCGGCCCGCTGCACTATCTGCGCCGCGTCGATGAGCAGCTGTTCTACCCCGGCGATAAAAACGGCAGTGTCCACCACGATGGTCAGATTTGGTCAGCCGCTCTGTGGGATCTGCGCGCCGCCGTCGGTCGCGATGTTGCCGACAACATCATTGTCGAAGCATGCAGCCTGCAGTCGAACAGCTCGGGCATGACCAGTGGCGGAAACTGGCTGCTGACCGCTGAGCAGCAGCTTTACGGTGGCGCTTGGAAGCCATACGTCGAGTGGGCGCTGCACCGTCGTGGCATCAAGACCTTGAGTAGTAGCATTGCGGTGCTGTCGCCCGCCGACTCCACGCCGACGCCAGGTCAATCGACCACTTTCAACCTCAAGACCACTCGCGGCAACTTGAGCTACAAGACGTTGGCTT
>CAZMDZ010000314.1:0-1615 GCA_964565175.1 uncultured Planctomycetales bacterium | reverse complement strand
GGCCCGCCGCACAACGTGACCATTCACGTCGGCTTGGATCTGCTGAGTGAATCACTCGGCACACCTGGCATGACCGGCACCCTGAACGGTTCGGGCGACGCCAACTTTGCGATTACGCTGCCTACGATTTTGGTGGGAACTCCGGTTGCCTTCCAGTCGGCTGTGTTTGACGGTGGCGGTTCCATTGTGGAAGTGTCGAAGCCGTGCGCAGTGCGCATGGGTCCGCACTAACATGCCGGAATGCGCTCCTTGGGTTTGCCATGGGCGCGTAAAATGCCGCAAGCGTAACCCGTAGGTGCAGGCATGAAATTGAACTCCTTCGAGCGGCTGGTGGTCAACCAGCCGCTCCGTCTTTTTACCCAGCGTTGGCTGGAGGCTCGACCCTTGCGTCGACTCGGCGGCGCCGCGCCAGGGCGGGTTTTGGAGATCGGTTGCGGGCAGGGTTTGGGTGCGCAAATCATTCTGCGGGACTTCGGCGCCGATGAGGTTCACGGTTTCGATTTGGATCGTCGCCAGTTGAAGCGCGCCCAAACTCGATTGCAGCGCGCTGGTTTGTGGTTCGCCGCCGCCGCCGTGCCGCTCAGTGTGCAATCCGACGGGCGATCCGACGGGCCAATCGCAGGCGGCAGCTTGTCGCAATCGCAGAGCATTCAACTCTGGCAAGGAAGCGCCACTCAAATTCCCACTGCAGATGCTTATTACGATTCAGTCTTCGACTTCAACGTTTTGCATCATGTGCCAGATTGGCAACGCGGCGTCGCCGAAATCGCGCGTGTCTTGAAGCCGGGCGGCAAACTCTTTTTGTTGGAAACGCTGAGTCCGTTCCTCAACAATCCGTTGGGCAGAATGATGATGAAGCACCCGCGGGAAAATCGATTCAACGCTGCCACACTGCGGCAAGGCTTAGAAAACAACGGCTTGACCATCCAAGGGCAGCGCCGAATCCCAGGGGTCTTTAGTTGGATCGTCGCCGAGTGTGGGGGGGAGCAAGCATGACCGCCGCTCAGGTTTGCGTCGTGGTTGCTGCACGCAATGCCGCCGAAACCTTGCAGGCATCCTTGCGTAGCGTGCAACGACAGAGTTTTCCAAACTGGCAGTGCATCGTCGTCGATGACAGCTCTGGCGACCAAACAGCCGTCATCGCTCAACATTTTGCAAATGCGGATCCACGCTTCCGATTTCTCAAAAACTCGGCCGTGCATCAACCGCAAACTCTTCACGGTTTGGTTGCCGCGCGGAATTTGGCGATCGCTCAAAGTGATTCTCCATGGATTGCCATCCATGACGCCGATGACCTGATGCACCGTCATCGCCTGCAAGCTCAACTCGAATTCGCCAAGACCAAAAATGCCGACGTCGTCGGTTGCGGCGTACGCTACTTTCCAAGTGCAGAGGTCGGTCCCGGGATGGCGCGTTATCAGCGATGGTTGAATCAGCAGAACCAACGTCGGCTAAACCTAGAGCGGTACATCGAAATGCCGCTGGCCCATCCATCGATGCTGATGCGCCGAAGCATACTGGAAGGCGTCGGCGGTTATCAGGATCATGATTGGCCCGAAGACTTTGACCTCTATTTGCGCTTACAGGCAAAGGGGGCCGCAATCGCATCCATTCC
>CAZMDZ010000313.1:0-4802 GCA_964565175.1 uncultured Planctomycetales bacterium | reverse complement strand
GAGCCAAGAAAGCATGGTGAATCACAGGGTGCAGTGGCCTAGCATACGGGCGGGATGAAGTTTCTGCAGACCGTTCCTGTGCAGCATTTTCTGGCCCCTGGGGCCGAAATTCTGCTTCTATCCGAGCCGCGTTTCAAGCGCTGCCTGGTGCAAGTCCACTTCGATCGTCCACTGGATGATTTGTCGCCGGCGCGTACCTTGTTAGCGCAAGTCTTGCAGCAAGGCACCCAAAATCTTGATAGTCGCATGGCCATCGCTCGGCGACTGGAAGAGTTGTTTGGTGCAACGCTGCATTTTGGTGGACAGCGGGCCGCCGAGCCGCCCACGATGACGATGTCCTTGAGCTGGGTCGGCGAGCGCTTCCTTCCCGCCGGCGCCGAGGTCATGCCCAAGTTGCTCGATTTGGCTCATGAAATCCTCAGCCAACCGATGCGCGGCGACAATGGCGCTCCTTTCGACGCCGACGTCATGCAACGCGAACAAGCTCAGCTGATTCGACAAATCGAATCTTTTCCTGACGACCGTTCGTCCTATGCCCAAGAGCAATTCTTTCAAGCCATGTGTGACGGCGAAGCTTTCGGTCAACCCGTTTGGGGAAGCCTAAGTCAAGCCAAGGAATTAACCGCCGAACGCTTGGAGGAAGCCCGCACGGATCTGCTTCAGAAAGGTCACATGCGCGTGGTTGCGGTCGGCCCCATCGATCGGGATCAGCTGGTCTCGGCGTTGGGGGAGTGGTTTCAAGGAGAACATGGGTTGCCGAATGGCGAGCGAGCGGAAAGCAAGTGGCCAGCGGCGGTGAAGCCGGGCGAGTTACGTCAGCATTTCGAGGAGATGGACGTTGACCAAGCGCGTTTCCATTTTGGCTTCCGAACTCCGCAATATCGAGAGCCGCGCAAATTGGAAGCGGCGTTGTTGGCCAACCAAATTTTGGGCGGCGGCGTGCAAGGGCGGTTGTTCCGCATCATTCGCGAAGAGCGAACGCTGGCTTACGGCATTTACTCGGGCATGTATTCGGTCAAAGGCATGATGGTGGTGTCGGCAGGGATCGACGCCGGTGCTTTCGAGGAAGTCCGAGACGAGGTGCGCAAGCAGGCGCAGTTGTTGGCGTCGGAAGGCCCGACCGAAAAGGAAATGGACATGGCCAAGGTTGCGGTGTTGAACGGCATGCGCTCGATCGGCGATGCCGCCGGTTCGATGGCCACCTTCTACGGCCGTGAAAGTCGACTTGGTTTTTCGCGCACTCCGGCGCAACGCGCGGAAATGATTGAACAACTCACCATCGAGGAGGTTCAACATGCGGCAACCGAGTGGAAAGAAGACTTGTGTTACTTGCTGCGCGGGCCGCAAGGGGCTGAAAACGAAGAGCTTAAAAACGGAATGAAAGGGGGACAGGAATGAAAATCCTTCATCAATTAGAGGACCAACGAGCGGATGAGTGCGTACACGTGGCTCAAGCCGCGAATGGCATGACCATTGCGTTGAGTCAGAAACCCGGCTTTTCAACGTCGGCGGCGTACATTGGGTTGCGTTTTGGCAGCACCGATACCAGCTTTGAAACTGCCGGTGGCGTGCGCGTTGACGTACCCGATGGCAGCGCTCACTTTTTGGAGCACAAGCTATTTGAAGGCCGCGAAGAAAAGGTCTTTGATCGCTTTGGCAAGTTAGGCGCGAATTTCAACGGGGGCACCGGTTTTCGCTCGACTAGCTATTACTTCGTAACCTCGGATCGATTCAACGAGGGCTTGGAGGTGTTGCTGGATTTTGTTCAGGATCCCCTGATCACCGAAGAGCGGGTGGAAAAGGAAAAGGGCATCATTGAACAAGAGGTGCGCATGTACCAAGACGAGCCCGGCTATCGCGGTTTGTTTTTGTTGCACCATGCGCTGTACCACCAGCACCCTATTCGAGTGACCCCAGGTGGCGCGGTTTCCGAAGTTCACCGCACCACCGCAGATGACCTGCAGGCTTGTTACGACGCCTTTTACCGGCCTCATAACATGGTGTTGTCTTTGGCTGGCGATTTCGACCTCGATCAAATGATGGCGACGGTCGACGGATTGCTGGTACCCGCCAACCCGGGCGAAGCGAAAAAGATTTATCCGCAAGAGCAGACTGGGCCAGCGTCTGACTGGATGGAAGAAGAGTTCCATGTCAGCCGTCCCCACATTTGGATCGGTTGGCGCGATGCGCAGGGCGTCGGCTTGGGCGAGCCTTTGCTGCGCCGCTGGCTGTTGAGCTCGTTGGCTTTGGATTTGGTGCTTGATCATTCCAGCACTTACCACGAAGAGCTGTACCAGCGCAAAATTGTCGACGACAGTTTGTCCTGCCATTTCTCCGGTGACGCTGACTGGGGTTATGCCTGTGTGCAAGGCTTGAGTGACAAGCCGGAAGAGTTCGTCCAGGGCGTGCGCGATGCCGTCGCCAGGTTCTGTAATGACGGCCCCAAGGCGGAAGACTTCGAACGCGTGCGCAGTGCCAGTTGGGGTTCGGTGATCAGCGGCATTCAAACGCCAGCCGCATTGGCTGGATCCGTGATGAACGCGATGCTGCAACAGTATTCGCCGTTCGCCATTTTGGACGCGTTGCAAGAAATCACTTTGCAACAAGTTGCGGATCGCGCGCGGCAATTGTTTGATCCGGCGCAGTCCTCCGTTGCTATCATTCGGCCGCAAGCCTAATCAAGTGAACCGTTACTTTCTCCTCGGACCAACCGCGTCAGGGAAAACCGCCATCGCATTGCTGGCGGCCCCGGCGTTGGAAGCGGAGATTGTGTCGATGGACTCGATGTTGGTTTACCGTGGCATGGATCTTGGAACGGCGAAGCCTAGTGCCAGCGAGCAGGCGCAAATTCCCCATCATTTGATCAACCTGGTTGAACCTAGCGAGGATTATTCGGTTGCCAAATACCTGCAGGCAACGGAAAAGGTCGAGCGGGACTTGGCTGGGCGAGGGAAGAATGCGTTGTACGTCGGTGGAACCAATCTGTACTTGAAAGCATTAACTGCAGGCTTGCTTGAGGTTCCCGAAGCCAGTGCCGAATTGCGTCGGCAATTGCGCGCCGAGTGGGATGCCGACGGCGGCCCGGTGCGCATACGCGGGGAGCTGCAAGAGGTTGACCCGCAGCTGGTCGACAAGGTACACCCCAATGACGCCCAGCGCTTGTTGCGCGGCTTAGAGGTCTATCGCACGACTGGCCAGTCGTTGAGCGAATGGCAGCAGCAGTGGACGGATCGTTCCGGATTAGAAGAACCGGCAGTGGCGTTGAATTGGCCGCGCGAAGTTTTGCGCCAGCGAGTCGAAGTCCGCTTTGACCAAATGATGGAATTGGGATTCGTCGGCGAAGTCCAATCCATCCTCCAAGACGGCGGTTTTAGTCGAACTGCCTCCAAAGCGCTTGGCTATCGCCAGATGCTTGACCATCTCGATGGCAGCTCCACTTTGAGCGCTGCCAGACAGAGCGCGATCACGTTGACGCGGACGTACATCCGTCGCCAAATGACGTGGCTGCGCTCATTTCCTGATCTCCAGTGGGTGGAAATGGCCGACGGCGAGCAGCCGCGCGACGTAGATCAAGTTGCTGCGGAAGTCGTCGATCGGCTTCGTGGCGGCGTAACGGCCACCCCAAAATCTAGCTCCGAGGAAAACAGCCATGACTGATCCTTCCGATTTCCCAGACCCTTCCGGCGGCAATCGCCCACCGCGACCGCCACGCCCTCCGCGCCGACCCCGCCCGCCCGGAGGCGGTGGTGGTCCGGACTTCCAAATGCCGAAGATGCCCAATATGCCGAAGTTGCCCCGCAAGTTGCTGGGTTTTGTCGGTGGCTTGATCCTCTTGCTGGTCGTCGGTATCGGGGCCGTAGTTTCCGGCCGCGCTGGCATTGTTGAAATCTCCGATACCCAAGTGGCGGTGATCGTCAATTACGTCACCGGCAATGAGGAAGTGGTCGACCGACCTGGCTACCGCATCTTTTTGCCATTCTTAGAGCAGGCGTTTGTTTTTGACAAGTCGCCGCAGGAATTCATCATGAGCGGCGACCGCGACCTGGATGCCAACCATGTGAAGAAACTGACAGTGCGCGCCAAGGATGGATCGAACTTTTTCTTCGAGGAAGTGAAGATTCAATACAAATTAATTCCGTCGGCTGCGAACATCGTTTTGCACGACTCGGGTTCCAGCGACGCCTTCAAGCAAAACTGGGTAAGAACTTTTGCACGCTCTATCTTGCGCGACGAATTCGGCAAGTACTCTGCCGAAGAGGTTGCCGACCAATCTCGTTATGAAGCTGCAACCCAACAAGCCATTGAACGGTTGAATGTCGCACTGAGCGAGCACGGTGTAGAAATCGTTGAGATTCCCACGCCGACGCCAAAATTCGAAGACCGCTACGAGAAAGCCATTGCTGATCGTAAGGCTGCCAACGAGGAAGTGAACAGGTTGCAGGAAAGGGAAGAGCAATTAATCAACGAACGGGAAAAGCGACTGGCGAACATCGAACGGGATATGGCGACCGATTACGAACGATTGCTCGGTATGTTGGAGGCGGAGAAAATCGGTGCTGAAAGTGTCGCTGTCCAAGTCACGAAGTCAGCTGATGCCGACAAGATCTCTACTGCGGCCAAAGGTCTCGCAGCTGAAGCTCGCATGCTTCAAGAAGCGGAAGGTTTGACTGCCAAAGCTCGTAAAGAAGCAGAGGGCTTGACCGCTAAAGTAGCCGCTTTGGCTGCACGCGGCCAGGTACTGGTGCGTGAAAAGTTAGCTGAGAAATTCGGCGGCATTCAATTCGAGATTGTTCCTTACCGTC
>CAZMDZ010000312.1:0-4804 GCA_964565175.1 uncultured Planctomycetales bacterium | reverse complement strand
TACAAACCGGTGACGTCGGAACCGTTGATGAATCCGGGGTACAGGTTCATCCCGCGCGCATCAATTTCGACGGCTCCCGATGGCTTGCGACCGCGGAATTCGCCACGATCTGTTTTGGCGATCAGGCCGTTTTCGACCAGTACCCAACCCTTGTAAACGTCTCCTACCATCGAGTGAATGCGAGCGTTGCTGATCAGGTAGGAATGCCCTTGCCCGAGCTTGGTCCATTGCGCCAGACCAGCGCTAGCATCGACCCCGAGGGTGGGGTTCTCGATCACCTCAACGGCGACCGCATCTCCATCAGCTTCCGTATCTCCAACGGCTTCCGTTTTTCCATCAGCTTCCGCTGCGGAATCTGCGGCAGCCAGCTTCTCCGCACGCTCACGCGCCTTGACTGCGAACTCAGCCACGGCGTCGCGGTAAGCCTGCCATGATTCTTCATTGCCGACCTTCCATTCAAACAAGGTGCGGCCACGCGCCAAAGTCAAATGGCATCGTGCATAAGTCGAAAGTGGCGCGGCATCGTAAACAGCGACGGTTCCATCCTTGCCCACTTCCAAGGAACCGACAAATTCATCAATCTGCAGTTGCTTTGCGACGTTCAAAGTGGCGAAGCTCAAGGCAACCTCCCACGGGTATTCGCCGTAGCGCACCGACTTGCCTGCTTCGGTATTCAATCGTCGAATCAGGTCATCCGAGTCCGAGTTAATCGAAGCAACCATGCCAGCGTCATGCATCAAACCTGGGTTCCATGGGATCGCGTCATAGGCTTCAATTTTGTACGCCCACCAGTCGGCGAAGGAAGAACCCATAGCGCCGTATTCCGCCAACTCCGGCGCAACCTTGTAGCCTTCAAGCACGTGCTGGAAAGTCGGGTTCTTGATGCCAAACTCTTCGCATACGCCGATGAACATCAGCAACTCATCCGCGCGGTAGCTGTGGCACTGGATGTGAATGATGTTGTCGATGATGTCGGCCAAGACCTCCAAACGCACGTCGCGACGGAAGGCCGAAAGCTGGCCTTGCCGATGCAAGTCGCGGCGCAACTTGTAATCCTGAGCGGCGGTGAAGGCGCGACGGTAAACCGCTTGCACCCCCATCCGCGTATTCGGGAAACGCGACCCAGAACGATCCCAGTTCGACTGTTTGACGTTCTCGCCCAACGCAAATTTAATCCCCTGCGGCGCGCGATCGTAAATCAGCCCATCGATGGAATTGGCGTAGTAATCCATTTCCCACACCGCCGCCTGACCACCAATCGGGTTGGCCGAACCGTGCAGCGACTGCGCCATCGCCGTGCCACCAGCAGCAGCGCGATAAATGCCATGATTGCGTGCCATCAACATGTCGGCAATGCGGCATTCGGCGGTGATCGACATGCTGCCTTCGTTGACCGACGCCAACGCCAAGTGGCTGTGGGCATCGATCATGGCAGGCACAACATGCTTGCCGTCGGCGTTGTAAATCGGCGTTTCGCCCGGCGCTTGAATCGATCCAGCACCCTCGCTGATGGCGGAAATTTTGCCGCCCACAATCAGCAAATCACCCACAAACGGCTCACGCCCATCCAGCGTGTAAATCATGCCGCCTTGAATCAAAACATCGCCGTGAAACGGATTGGCTGCCACGCGGCTTTCCTGAGTTTCAATCAGCCACTCCGGGTGCCCCGTCGCCACACCGACGTCTTCCTCTTTTTCCTTCTCACCCTCTTCGGCTTCGCCACCCTCACTTTCTCCTTCACCTTCCGCCTGGGCGACCTTCTCCCCGCCACCGCCACCGGAAATTCGCTCCCCGGTCAACGGCACCGGCCCAAACTCCGTATCCAACTTGCCGGTCATCGAATCTCCTTTGACCTTGCCGTACATGGTGAATTCCATCTCCATGTCCTCGACGAAATACTTCATCTTTAAGCGATCATCCTTAAAGCCGACGCCCTTCGCCGGATCAGCTTCATTGCCAACAGCATCGGTCACGCCAATTGTGTTGGCCTCGCGATCCACCAGGATGACGAACTCCTGCTCGCCCATCGGCGTTTGCACCGTGATCTGCCAAGCACCATTTAAATCGGCGCTGCCCTCAGCTTTGCCAGCATCACTTTCATCCTCTTCTCCTTCGCCTTCTTCCCCGCTTTCCTCTTCCAGCTCAAATTCCCAACCGCGGCCATCGGCGAAGACCCAAGCCAGCTCGGCCTCGGCACCCAGGTCACCGCGAACGATGACAAAGTCGGCGCCCGCACCACCGCGCACACCGCCTGCATCCATCAAACCTAAAATAGCGGCAACATCGGTACTTGCTGCGGTCCAAACCTGCTCGGCGGTCATGCCGCCATCCACCAACTGCTGGAAAGCGTCGCTCCAATCGCCGGTGGAACGCGGCGGCACTAATGCGCAGCGTACGCCAGCTTGTTGCAATTGTCGGAAGCCACCCACCCATTCCTGATGGCGCAACCGCTTCGCTTCGCGGATTCCAGCTGGCTCTTGCCAATAAGGACGCTGCTCGCCCACCTTGACCTCCAAATCTTCATCCGACTTCATCGCTTCGCCAAAATCCGCTTCATAAAGCACGGCGACATTTTGCTTTTTCAACCGGTCAGAGAACAACCACGCTTCGCTGCCACCCAAAATCACCACCGGTAATTCCGGTGAAAACTCCTCGAGCAAATCCAATACGTTCTCAATTTGCCGGCGTCCATCCGCGACAAAAATCGCCGGGCCTAGCTGGCTGAAGTCAGGATCACTCCCGCGCCGCAAGTCCCCGCTGTTCACTCGAGCGCTATCCAGCAGCACTTGGCGCAAAAACGCCATCACGCCCATCGCCGTTCCCGGGTATCCACCGCGCGACGAAAGCCCCAGCACCTGGTGCCCCTCACGCTTCAACAAGGCTTCCCCGAGCGGCAATCCATTCAAAGAAACCACCGCCGCGCGACCACGAACCACACCATTGCGCGGAATCACTTGGCCAGCGGTAAAACCGGCATCGCGCCAACCGTCGGCGTCGTCCGCTTCCCAATCAAGGTAATCGGCCACGTGCGACCAGCCACGCATTTGCCGACGGTCGCCGTACTCCATCGCAGGCACCGGGCCGGTGCGCGGATCGGACGAATCTTGCCGATACGGGTTCTGCGGCTCGGCCAGGAAGGAGCCTTTGAAATTGGCGTGAATCAGGCCGGGGTAAATCACCCAGTCTTCGGCCGCTTCCACCCGGGTGAAATCACCATTGGGCGTGAGCTCGCCGTCGGCTTGAATCATGCCCAGGATCCATCCATCCTGAATCAGCATGTCCATCGGCCCGACGACCTCGCCCTGCTGCCAAACACGGACGTTTTCGATCAAAAAAGTGCCGTCTTGAACGACGACATCACCTTGGAGGGGGGCAATTGCCAGCGCAATCGCTTTGAGCAGGGGCGAGAACATCCGCCCATTCTAGAAGCCAACGCCCGGAACCCCGCTCACCCTTCGTCGGTGAAATTAATCATTCAGCAGAGGAATTACCTGCATCAACGCCGCTAACAACCGTATGTCCAGGTTCGCCCGCGGCTCGGCCGCCGTCGAGGATCCAGAGTCACGATCCTCCGGCGCCAAAAGCACGCCAGTCGATCCATTTCAAGCCATCTCACCAGCGAAGGCTCCCCCGCCATCGCCAATCGGCAGTTGTGTTTGCACCCCCTGGAGGGTGGCTTCGCTGCGCCTTTGCTCAAAACCCACGGCGGGGGAAAACCTGGACTTACCGTTGGGTTGGGGAATCGGGATGGAGAGCAACACGTCGGCAGCTTAAAAGTAGAAGTCTTCGTCGTCGTAGACGGTGCGATGGAGCCAGTGACGCGGCCCAACTGCCCAAAGGGGCAGCGGCAATTCCCGGAAATCCATGTTTTTTTAGCGCCAGCGATCGTCAAGAGGGTTGTCGGCACGCTCGCCTTCTTCCTTTCCTTGCTGCTTCTGCGCCGCTTTGCGGAACAGGTCGTCCAAGTTCTTCTCCCGGTCTCGCTCCGCATTCAGCGCTGACTCAAAAGCGTCTTTGCGCCGCTGGGGCTGAGCCCTATCTGCTTCCTGCTGGGCTTCTTCCATCGTTTCCGGCGGCGGATCGAACGAAACTACCGAACCGGAAATGGGATCGACCTGAAGCTTGGCGCGACAGTGTGGGCATTCCGAGTGGAGTGGATCTACGGGCATTTTGGACTGCAAGGAGCGGGTGGGCGTCGAAGCTTCGAAACCATCCAGAATTTACCGGAAATCTTGGAACCTATCCGGCCTTCCCCCCATCAAATACGCAGAAGGGCGATCTGCTGCCGAATTGGATTCATCCTGGGGGCTTTGGCAGTGAGATTAGCCCTTCTTTTTTTTTGCCAACTCAGCAATCTGCGCGCCATATTTGCGCTGGACCGCCTGCTCCATGTCAATGCCGACAATGGACGCCGTAGAGACTAGCCAGGCCAGGACGTCGGCAAACTCTTCTTCCATATTGTCCCGATCATGACCCCGACGCACGGCGCGGGTCAACTCACCCACCTCTTCGTGGAACCATAAAAAAGTGCCCTCAAGGCCCCTTGCGCGGTCTTTTTCACCGTAAATCTGATCGATAAGTTGCTGAAACTCGCCTAGGCCCATGTTCGGCGCAACGCTGGAGGATCCGCTGGCGGATGGATCAGCTGGAGCCGACGAATGGTCGCGGTCAGATTCTGAGTCGAAGTCGGTCATCGGGCAGTAACTCGGGCAGGCGGATGTTAGTCGAGATTGATATTGCTCATCAGGGCGAAAGCCAAATCGCCATCAGGCTCGCCTTGGAGGAAAGATCGCAGCTTCTTCTC
>CAZMDZ010000311.1:0-4821 GCA_964565175.1 uncultured Planctomycetales bacterium | reverse complement strand
CTTTTTCTTAGTGGCCTTCTTGCGAGTAGCTTTCTTCTTGGTCACCTTCTTCTTGGTGGCCTTCTTGCGCGTTGCCTTTTTCTTGGTTGCTTTCTTGCGAGTGGCCTTTTTCTTAGTGGCCTTCTTGCGAGTAGCTTTCTTTTTGGTGGCTCGTTTCTTAGTCACCTTTTTCTTGGTGGCTTTGCGAGCAACCTTTTTTTTGGTCGCTTTGCGCTTTGCCGTTTTTTTCCTAGCAGCCATGAAGGACTCCTTACTGGGTAATGAGGGGGTGTCTCGAGACTCCTCCCCAACAAGTAGGAGAGGACAACGTTCTAGGGTTGCATCGGCGGGAAAAAAAAGGTTTTCGCCTTGAATTCCTAGAAAATTCGGAATTCAGGGCGAAAACCCGGGTGGACACGGCAAAAAGTGTCCAATTTCGACGATTTCTTGGCTGCTAAGCCGTTTTCACCTCACAACTGCGCGCAAAAAAAAGGCGCAATGTGAAGGCTTGGTCCGATGGACTAGCCCTTGTTGGTGAACTCGCGGTTGCGACCACGCAGTGCTTTGACCAGCGGGACGGTGCATTCGCGACCATCCATGCGCACGGTGATCTCACCTTTCTTGATGACCGATGCGGCCAACTTCATGCGGCGCACGGTACCGTTGGGTAGTAACACCCGAACCTTTTGCACGTTTGCTTTAAAAACGCGCTTGGTGTGGCCGGTGGTCTTGAGACCAACGCCACCTTTCTTTTTGGGCAAACCGCGCCGGGCAATGGTCTTGCCAGCGGTGGTGCTCTTGCCAGTTACTTCGCAGCGACGTGCCATGATTCTGTTTGGTCCTATCCTTGTGAAAAGGGCCGCAAAGTTTAATTGCCGACAGCGATCAGGTCAAGTGTTGACGTCAGAGCTTGTCGGGGAGAAAATGATCCTCCGATTGACGGCGTTGGGAGAGCTTCAGAGGATCACCTCTGAACACCGAAGGGGCAAGCGAAATTCGCGAAACTCTCAGGTATCAAGGACCAGCGCTCGACGGATCCTGAATGCAAGGGGCACTCCCCCACAAACAGGGCGCTCGTAAATGGGCGCCCTGTTTGCATTTAGGGGCGCGAAACAGAGAAACGCATGGCCACCCCTGACACCCAGCAGCTGCTCCGCACCCCTCTCCACTCCTGCCATCAACAAGCAGGAGCCAAAATCGTCCCCTTCGCCGGTTGGGAAATGCCGCTCGATTACGGCTCCATCCTCAACGAAGCGCGTGCCGTCAGAGCCGGTGCCGGAGTTTTTGACGTCTCCCATATGGCACGATTCTGGTTCCGCGGGCCAGCGGCGGCGGCGGAATTGGATCACGCGCTCGGCGGCTGCGTCACCGATTTGCCGGTAGGCAAGGCACGCTACTCGATGCTGCTGCAAGAAGACGGCGGCATTTTGGATGATCTCATCACCTACCGCACTGCCGACGACGCTTTTTTCATGGTCGTCAACGCCGCCAACCGCGACCGCGACCGCGAACACCTAGTCTCACGTCTCACCGACACCGATTTCGAAGATATCACCGAAGACGGCGGCGGCATTTTGGCACTGCAAGGACCAGACTCGGTCAAGATTCTGCAGCAACTCACTGGACTAGACGATTTGCAACCAGGCTTCCTCGACCTTGCCTGGCCTGACAGCCCGTACGGCGAACTGTTCATCGCTCGCACCGGCTACACCGGCGAATTGGGCTACGAAATTTTCGTCACCGGCGACCAAGCGGTACCGGTTTGGCAGCGGTTGATGGAACTAGGTGTGCACCCAATCGGCTTGGGCGCGCGCGACGTCCTACGCTTGGAAGCTGGCATGGCTTTGTACGGCCACGAGATTCACGAGCAGGTCAACCCGTTTGACGCTGGCTTGCGCTTTGCCATTCGCGGTTGGAAGACGCGCCAGTTCATCGGCGGCGACGCCCTGCGCAATGCAGCCGAACCCACCCGCGAGCTAGTTGGCTTCACCGCCGACAAGCGCGTACCACGTGAAGGCTACCCAGTCTTGTGCAACGGCGAAGAAGTCGGCGTGGTTTGCTCCGGCATTTTCTCAGCAACGCTGGAGAAACCAATCGCTACTGCCTACGTCAACAAAGGCGTGGATGGCGAATTCACAGTCAGTGCACGAGGCAAGGAATTCGCAGTGCAACGTACCGACGTACCCTTCGTCCCCCATCGCTCGCGCGGCTAAGCGCCACCCCCAACCTCGCGGCCTTCGGCCACGCCCTTCCCTCACAACAGAAACAACTCATGCGTCCCTCCGACCGTTCCTACCTTGAAAGCCACGAATGGGCCAAGCTCGATGGCGACATTGTCACCATCGGCATCACTGACTTCGCCGTCGAGCAACTCGGCGAATTGGTTTACCTTGACCTGCCTGACACGGGCGATTCGATCGCCAAGGGCGATGCTTTCGGCGAAGTGGAGTCCGTCAAAGCAGTCTCTGACCTCAACTCGCCGGTCGAAGGCGAAATTGTGGAAGTCAACGATGGCCTCGCCGACGAATTGGAAGCGCTGCAAACCACTCCATTGGAAGGTGGTTGGCTGATCAAAGTTCGCGTCGAAGGTGCCGACGCTACCGATGGCATGCTCGATGCCGCTGCCTACGAAGAGCTAGTTGCCGCCCAGAGCTAAGCGATGCCATACATTCAGAATTCACCTGAAGATCAAAAGGCGATGCTGGCCGAGATTGGCGTGGCATCGCTGGACGATCTGTTCCAGGTCATCCCAGAGGACATCAAGCTGAAGCAACAGCTGAAAATCCGCGAGGGCTTGACCGAAACCGAATTGAAGGCCGCCCTCGCCGACCACGCCAACGCAAACCGCCCGGCTGGAATCGGTCCGTGCTTTCTGGGTGGCGGCAGTTATTGGCATGATTGGCCAGCCCTGGTCGATTCGCTGGCTTCGCGTGGCGAATTCCTCACGGCATACACCCCCTATCAACCGGAGTGTTCGCAGGGCACGCTGCAGGCGATCTTTGAGTTCCAAACCATGATCGCTGATGTCTGCGGCTGCGAGGTCGCCAACGCCTCGATGTATGACGGCGCCTCGGCAGTTGCAGAAGCTGCGCTGATGGCGATCAACGTCAAGCGGCGTAAGAAGGTGGTTGTGTCTGAAGGCATGCATCCAGATTCGCGCGCGGCCCTGCAGACATACATCAAGCACCTTGATGCCGAATTGGTGGAAGCGCCGCTGGTGAATGGCGCAACCGATTGGTCCGCGGTGGAAGGCAAGGACATTGCTGCGGTCATGGTGCAACAGCCAAACTTCCTCGGTGCAATCGAAGATTTGGACGCCGCCTCCGACGCCGCCAAAAATTGTGGCGCATTATCGGTTTGCTCCTTTTACCCGGTTGCATCCGGATTGCTGCGCTCACCTGGCGAGGCCGACTTCGACATCGTCGTCGGTGACGGCCAATGCTTCGGCGTTCCAATGGGCTTTGGCGGCCCATACTTCGGCTTCTTTGCCACGCGCATGAAGTACGTGCGCAAGATGCCGGGCCGCTTGGTTGGCCAATCGGTCGACACCGAAGGAAAGCGCGCTTTCACTTTGACCTTCGCCACTCGCGAGCAGCACATTCGCCGCGAAAAGGCGACCTCAAACATTTGCACCAACAACGCCTTGATTGCGCTGCGCGGCTGCATCCATATGGCAGCCTTAGGTCCACAAGGCCTTGAAGAGGTAGCCTGCGTGAGTCGTCAGCGGGCGCTTGAAATGGCGACGGCCTTGACTGCAGCAACCGATCAGCTGGAACTAGCTTTCCCTGATCGGCCTTTTTTCAACGAAGTGGCTTTCCGTTGCGCAGGTGGAGATGAATTGGTCATCCGCTTCCAACGCGCTCTCGCCGATGCTGGCATCGCTGGTGTTCTGGCGGTGAGCAAGTGGTACCAAAACCTGCCAGGAGTGTTCACTTTGGCGTGTACCGAACGAATTGAACCGCAGCACATTGAAGCACTCGCTGCCGTTGCCAAGGAAGTCTTTCAACTGGAGGTTGCGTGATGAACCGCGGTCCACAAAAACTGTTGTTTGAAGCGTCACGCCCGGGCCGTCGCTGCGTGCGCACCAAGGGCGCCGACCGCGGCGCTGCCACCCAAGGCTTGCCAGCCAATGAAATTCGTCAGCAGCCGCCGTCTTTGCCGGAAATGGGTGAATTGGACTTGGTCCGTCACTTCACCCGGCTAAGCCAGCGGAACTTCTCGATCACCACCGAGTTTTACCCGCTGGGTTCGTGCACCATGAAGTACAACCCGGCGATCAATGAGAGCAGTGCCGCCGCCGACGGCTGGACCGGGCTGCACCCGCTCCAGCCGGAGTGCGACATGCAGGGCGCGCTGCAAATGATGCACGAACTGCAAGAGGATTTGGGGGAAGCGACTGGATTGCCGGGCGTCACCTTGCATCCAGCTGCAGGCGCTCACGGGGAATTGACAGCGTTGATGGTGCTGCGTAGTTGGCTGGAAGATCAAGATCAGCCGGATCGGCGCACCATCTTGATCCCGGAGTCGGCCCACGGCACCAATCCGGCGTCGTGCACGCTTGCTGGTTTCAAGGTCAAGACATTGAAAGCTGGCCCAGATGGGTTGACGGACATGGAAGACCTCAAGGCCAATCTAGGCCCAGAAACCGCGGGTCTGATGATTACAAACCCGAGTACGCTTGGGCTGTTCGAAGTCAACATTGCCGAGATCTGTCGCCTCGTTCACGAGGCTGGTGGCAAGGTTTACATGGACGGGGCGAACTTCAACGCCATTGTCGGCGTGACTCGGCCGGGCGACTTTGGCGTCGACATGATGCACTTGAACCTGCACAAGACCTTTTCC